>NZ_JBJKEX010000437.1:0-2285 GCF_045505405.1 Hansschlegelia beijingensis
GATAGCCGCCAAGCACGGCGCCGCCCAGGAACAGCAGGGCCGTGCTTGGCGGCTATCACGCCGGCGTCGAATGGGGCTTCTGGCCAGGGCCGGCGAGTTGCGCCGGGGCGAACGCCGCGCCGACCTCCGCGAGCGATCTGCTCAAGCAGATGAGCGGCGCCCGGCTGGTGCCATGCGACGCAGCCGCCTGGCGGCTGCTGGGCCTCTCGCTGGCCGGCTACAATGCGCTGATCGCAGCCGGCCTGGCGGCTCTCGCCGTCTACGCGCTCAGGCGTCCGTCCACGTCCTAGGGGACATGTCGGCGTCCGCCGTCGGCAGGTCGGCGCCGTCCTGCAGGACGATGACGGGCGTGTCCTTCGGCACCCGGGCGTAGAGATCGATGATGTCCTGGTTGAACAGCCGGATGCAGCCGCTCGACACCGCCTTGCCGATGGACCAGGGCTCCGACGTGCCGTGGATCCGGAACAGCGTGTCCCGGTTGCCCTCGAACAGGTAGAGGGCGCGCGGTCCGAGCGGATTCTCCAGGCCGGGCGGAACGCCGTCCGCGACCGGGCCATAGCGCTCCGGCTCACGCGCGATCATGTCCCGCGTCGGAGTCCAGCGCGGCCACTCGGCCTTCCGGCCGACGCGCGCGGCCCCGGCGAATTCGAGCCCCGCCTTGCCGACCCCGATGCCGTAACGGAGCGCCATGCCGTTCTCCTGCACGAGGTACAGGTACCGGGCGCGCGTATCGATCACGATGGTGCCGGGCCGCTCCTGTGTGGCGTAGGGGACCTGCTGGCGCAGCCACCTGGGATCGACCTTCGAGATGTCGGTGGCCGGCAGGGGGAAGCGCTCGTCCGGCGCGGGACCGTACCGGGCCAGCGTCGCCGGGTCGTGCACGGGGCCCGCCACGGTGCGCGGACCGGACGATGCGCAGGCGGAAAGCGCCAGCGCGCCGCAGATCAACGCACAGCATCGGACGGGTCCACGGAGCGTGGCCCAGGAAAGGAATGTCATGATGGTCGCCGTGTGATCTTCAGAGGCGTCCAACCCTCGGTGGACGCAGTGCCGATCGGCTGAAATAGAGGCGGCTACACGTTTAAAAAAGCGCGAAATAATGGCGGGGCCATCGGCGTTGCTAATCGGCAACGCTTTTGAGAGGTCTGTCTGCAGTGCAGAACAGCTCTGCGGTAACGTGTTGTTGATGCGCCGAGCTGCGTGACTGGCGAGAGCGCCGGCCGTTTACTCAGGGCTCCAGCTCGGAATCCCAGTAGAGGTAGTCGAGCCAGCTGTCGTGCAGGTAGTTCGGCGGGAAGGCGCGGCCGTTGCGGTGCAGGTCGTGCACCGACGGCTGGAACGGCTCCTGGGTCGGCCGCATGCCGCAATCGTCCGGCATCTGCCCGCCCTTCCGCAGATTGCAGGGGGAGCAGGCGGCGACGACGTTCTCCCAGGTGGTCTGGCCGCCGCGCGAGCGCGGGATCACATGGTCGAAGGTCAGGTCGTCGCGCGCGCCGCAATACTGGCAGGAGAAGCGGTCGCGCAGGAACACGTTGAACCGCGTGAAGGCGGGATTTCGCGACGGTTTGACGTAGGTCTTCAGGCAGACGACGGAGGGCAGCCTCATCTCGAAGGACGGGCTGTGCACCGTGCGGTCGTAACGGGACAGGACGTTCACCCGGTCTAGGAAGATCGCCTTGATGGCGTCCTGCCACGCCCATAGCGACAACGGATAGTAGCTGAGCGGACGGTAGTCCGCATTGAGAACCAAGGCCGGGCACGCATCAGGCGAGACGGCGACCGTCACCACGCACTCCCTAAGCGCGCGCGGGCGCACGGCCCGCGCTCGGAGAGCATCCTATATGTGGTGCGTCAGCCTTGTGAAGCCGCGCGAAGGCTTGTTCTTCGGGGTTTCAGCGCGTTCGCCAGGAAGGCGCCGCCCTGACGCAGGCCCTCCGGGTCGATGCCGTGGCCGACGCCGGGCGAAAGATGCCACTCGGCCGGGATCTCGGCCGCGCCGAGCGCGTCCGTCGCGGCGAACAGTGCGTCGACCGGGATGACCTCGTCGCGCTCGCCGTGGACCAGAAGGATCGGCGGCTTGCCTGTCGCCTCGGACTGCAGAGCCTCCGGAGCGACGAGCATCCCCGAATAGCCGAGGATCGCGGCGGGAGGCGTTGCGCGCCTCAGGCCGACATGCAGCGCCATCATGGTCCCCTGGCTGAAGCCCACCAGGGCGAGCCGGTCGCCGCCGAGGCCGTGGCGCGCGAGCTCGGCGTCGAGGAAGGCGTCGAGACCGGGCCGGGCGG
>NZ_JBJKEX010000438.1:0-2285 GCF_045505405.1 Hansschlegelia beijingensis
GCGGGCTGTGCGGCGGTCATGAATGTCGCTCCGGAAGGGTGCGCAGCCGGCCGCGAGGGGGGTCAGGCGGGCCGGCGCAACGTTTCGGCTGCATCCTCGTCATCGCGGGCCGCTGCGGCAATGCACCCTTCGGCGGACGCCGGAGCGCCTTTCGCGTTGGCCAGCACGACGCCCGCGGCCGCAAGGCCCATGCCAAGAAGCTGCACGGCCGAGAGGGTCTCCCCGAACAGCAGGAACGCCTCGAGCACCGCCACCGGGGGCACGAGGAAGATCAGGGTCGCGACCCTCGAAACCTCGCCGCGCTTGATCATCGCGAGCATCAGCATGATCGCGCCGATCGACAGGACCAGAACGGACCAGGCGAGCGCGAGGGCGGCCTCCGGCGTCCAGTTCACGTGGAAGTCCTCCGCGAGCAGGGCCACCGGCGCGGTCAGCATGATCGCCCCTGCGTATTGCAGGGAGGCGAGCGCCTTGAGGTCCATCCCCCCGAGCGAACGCTTCTGGTGCAGCGTCGCGGCGGCGACGGCGACCATGGCGAGCACGTTGACGCCGAGCGGGAGCAGCGCTCCCGAGAGATCGTTCGCCGCGGCGAGCTTCGGGGCGACCACGGCCGCGACGCCGAGAAAGCCGAGGCCCACGCCGAGCCATCGCTTCGGCGTCAGCCGCTCGCCGAGCAGCGGCCCGGCCGCCAGCACCGTGAACAGCGGTTGCAGCGCTGCGATCAGGGCCGAGACCCCCGCCGGCACGCCGTGGGCGATCGCCCACCAGACGCCGCCCAGATAGAGCCCGTGCAGCATCATGCCGTTGACGAGCGCCCCGCCCCACTCCGATGGCCGCCGGGGCCAGCGCGCGCCGGCCAGGAATGCGACGGGAGCGAGCAGCGCGAGCGCGCAGACATAGCGCAGCGTCAGGAACGTCAGCGGGCCGGCGTGGGGGGTCGCGAACTTCGCGACGACCCAGCCGGTGGACCACATCAGGACGAACAGTGCGGGCGCGATCAGAGAGGGCATCTACGGGTCCGGACGAGCCGCGCTTCTCGCCCGCCGCAGCCCTTCGCGCAAACGCGTAATGCTGATGGCCGCATCACCGCCCCTGATGTGACGGCGGCGGCCCGCGGCGCCCGGTGCGAGACTCCCCGCTTGCCCCCTTCGCGCTACATTGACGCCATGATCGCCAAGCCTCGCAACGCGACCTTGCGGGTCGTGGACATCGTCTGGGAGGCGCTGAAGCGCTTCGATCGCGATGACGGCTGGGCGATTTCCGCGCATATCGCGCTGAACGGGCTGCTCGCGATCTTTCCGTTCCTGATCTTCGTGACCGCGCTTGCGGCTTTTCTGGGCGCCGGGCAGATGTCCGGACAGATCGTCCACATCATCTTCGACACCTGGCCCCAGGCGGTCGCCGCGCCTCTGGCCGGCGAAGTCGACAAGGTGCTCAACGAACCGCGCGGCGGCGTGCTCACGATCGGCGTGCTGCTGACGCTCTGGGTCTCGTCCTCGGCCGTCGAGGCGCTGCGCATCGCGCTAGGGCGCGCGTACCACTGCCCCACGTCGAAGCCGATCTGGCTGTCGCGGCTGCAGAGCATGTGGTTCGTGGCGCTCGGGGCGCTCGGGCTCGTGGTCGTCGCGGTGTTCATCGTCCTTTGGCCGCTCCTCTGGGACTTCGCCATCAACCACCGCTATCTCAGCTGGCTCGTAGCCTTCGAGCTGACGAGCAACGTCCTGCGCTACGCCGTCACCATCGTGGTGCTCGCGATCGCCCTGATCGCAGCGCATCTCTGGCTGCCGGGCGGCCGGCGGAAGGTGGTGGACGTGCTGCCCGGCGTGGTCATCACGATCTTCCTGTTCATCGCCGGCGCGACCATGTTCTCGATCTATATCGCGCGGTTCGCGAACTACGCCTCGACCTATGCGGGGCTCGCCGGAGCGATGACGGCCGTGGTCTTTCTCAACGTCAGCGCGGCGCTGTTCATCCTGGGCGCGGAGTTCAACGCCGTGCTGATGGAGCGCCGGAAGGGCAGGGCCGCGGGATGTTCGAACCCCAAGAGCCGCGCGGCCGCCGAACGGATCGGCGGTCGCGGGCGCCCCAACACGGGCGCCGCGTCAGCTTGAGCCGCACTCCCGCCGCCCTGGTCGGCCTGACGCGCTAGCGCCGCGCGAGACGCAGCTTGCGGGTCTTGGCGATCTTCGCCTCCAGCGCCCGGATGCGCGCTTCATGCGCGGCCCAGAAGCGGGCGTTGTCGGCTGCGGTGTGCCGGCCGGGCCGCCACCCGAGATAGAGATCGG
>NZ_JBJKEX010000439.1:0-2274 GCF_045505405.1 Hansschlegelia beijingensis
GGCGCCGGCGGCGCGGTCCTGCGCGGGTCGGCGGTTCGAGACCTCCGGCAGGTCCCTGGCGGCTGGTCCGTGCGGCTTGAGAACGGGACGGAGGTCACCGCCAATGAGGCGGTGCTCGCGACCGGCAAGCACGACCTTCGGGGTCGCCGTCGCCCGCCGGGCAGGCAGAACGACCTGATCGGCCTGAAGGCGCATTTCCGCCTTGCGCCGTCGGCGACGGCCGAGCTCGACCGCGCCGTCGAGATCGGCCTGTTCCAGGGCGGGTACGCCGGGCTTGAGCTTGTCGAGGACGGGATGGCCAACCTGTGTCTCGTGGTGCGGGCTAACACATTCGCCCGGCACGGCCGCGATTGGGCGTCCCTGCTTGCCGCCGTCATGGCCGCGGCGCCCCGGCTCGGCGAACTCCTGAAGGGCGCTTCGCCCCAACATGGGCGCCCGCTCGCCGTCGCCCGCATCCCCTACGGCCTCGTGCGTCCGGACGCGGAGGACGGCCTCTGGCGGCTCGGCGATCAGGCGGCGGTGATCCCGTCCTTCGCCGGGGAGGGCATGTCGATCGCCCTGCACAGCGCGCGTCTCGCCGCGCTGACGATGCTGAGCGGGGCGGACAGCGGCGCGTTCCAACGCCGGCTGGCGGCGGACGTCACGAGGCAGGTGGGTCTCGCCACGCTCCTGTCGCAGGCGCTGGTGCTTCGCGTCGCGCAGACCGCGGGCGCGGCGGTCGCCCACCTGCTTCCCGCGACGCTCTCGGCGGTCGCCGCTGCGACCCGCATCCGGCCCTCGGCCATCCTGCTTCCGGCGGACTAGCGCCACGCCGGCGCTCATCCCGCTTTCCCTCACATCTTCCAAGGAGACCCATCATGATCCGTGAGGCGCTCGCATCCGCGCTTGTCATCATCTCGGCCGGCGCCGCGATGGCTGATCCCGTCGGCGTGTGGAACACGCCAAAGAACCAGGCGCGCGTCCGCGTCGCCGACTGCGGTCAGGCGCTTTGCGCCACGATCCTGTCGCTTCAGGAGCCGAACACTGCGGAAGGCAAGCCGAAACTCGACATCTACAATCCCGACGCCTCGAAGCGGGATCGGCCGATCGTCGGCCTGTCGCTGCTGAGCGGCATGAAGCCCTCGGGCGATCAGTGGCTGGGGCAGATCTACAATCCTGAGGATGGCCGGACGTACAAGGCGTACATGTCTCAGCCGAGCGATCAGAAGCTGAAGGTGCAAGGCTGCGCCCTCGGCGTTTTCTGCAAGACGCAAGTCTGGACGCGCGCCAAGTAAGCCTTCGTGATTTCCGCAGTCGCAGTTCGCGGGCGCGCCTTGAAGAGCGCCCGAGCGGTCGGCGCTGTGGCGGGTCGCCTAAGCCGTCCCTATAGAGGCTCGGCCGTTCCAGCGCCGGATAGCCCGCACGGAGACGCCGAACAGGTCGAGCGCCCGGGCGACCGTCTGGTTGACGATGTCGTCGATCGTTTCCGGACGGTGGTAGAAGGCCGGCGCCGGCGGCATCACGATCGCGCCGTTGCGGGTCGCCTGCGCCATCAGCTCGATATGGCCGAGATGGAACGGCGTCTCGCGCAGCAGCAGCACGACGCGGCGGCGCTCCTTGAGGCACACATCCGCGGCGCGGACCACCAGCTCGTCATTGTAGCAATTTGCTATGCCGCTCAGGCTCTTGATCGAGCAGGGGGCGACCAGCATGCCGTCGGTCACGTAGGAGCCCGACGAGATCGACGCGCCGATGTCCTTGGGGTTGTGGGTATGGTCCGCGAGCGCCCGCACGGCCTCGACGCTGAGGTCGAGCTCCGCGTTGATGGTCCGGATGCCGGCCGCCGTGAGGATCAGGTGCGTCTCGACGCCCCCGACGTCCCGCAGCATCTCCAGCGCGCGCACGCCATAGATCGCCCCTGAGGCGCCGGTGATCGCGACGATGAGGCGTTTCATGCGGTTGATCCGGAATGGGCGGCGGCGGCGATCGTGGCGGCCGCCTCTTGGGCGTCTGCAGGAAGGCCGTCGACGACGGCCGAGAGGTTCGAGCTGACAAGCGCGACGCATGGTGGAGATGGGCGACCGAGCTCAGCCGCCAGAGCCTCGAGCGCGTCGAGCTGCAGCAGCTCGGCTTCGAGCTCCGCGGCCTTGACCCGGGCCCTCAGCGCCGCGCGCTCATTGGTCCGCTCCATGGCCTTGAGGGCGCGCCGAACGGACCGGAGCGGCCGCACGACCTCCTCGCGCCAGCGGCGCGCCGCCTCGGACGCCGCATCGACGTCCTGCGCGCCGAGCGCAC
>NZ_JBJKEX010000440.1:0-2271 GCF_045505405.1 Hansschlegelia beijingensis
GGCGCAGCGGCGCTCGCGGGCCTCGTATCAGGCTCGAGGGCGGTCTCTGCTGCGGCGCGCGGCTGTTCCATCGCGGCCTCGTTCGGCCCGAGCGTTAGATGCCTGCGCCGGCGGGCGTCATCCCGGCCTCGGCCGGCGCCCCGCGCGCGCGGAACAGCAGCTTGTCGACCCGGGGACCGTCCATGTCGACGACTTCGACGGTCCAGTCGGACACGTCGATCGTGTCGCCCTCATTGGGGATGCGGCCAAGCTCCGCGATGACAAGCCCCGCCACCGTGTGGAAATCGCTCTGCGCATGGGCCGGCACCGTCACGCCGAAGGTCTCGGCGACGGCGTCGAGCGACGCGCGCCCGTCGACCATGTAGCTGCCGTCGTCCCGGCGGCGGATTTCCTGCGCCTCGCCGATCTCGTGCTCTTCGGGCAGCGCGCCGGCGATCGCGCCGAGCACGTCGTGCGAGGTCACGATGCCCTCGAAGCTGCCGAACTCGTCGACCACGAAGGCGGTGGACGAGGGCTGGGACTTGAAAAGCTCGAGCAGGCTCAGCGCGGAGGCCCCCTCGGGGACGTAAAGCGGGTCGCGGACGTAGGAGGCGACGTCGAACTTCTTGCCCTGGATCAGGGCCGCCAGAACGTCCTTCTTGTGCAGGATGCCGACCGGGTCGTCGGCCGAGCCGTCCTTTCCGACGACGATGCGGGAGAACGGGCTCTCGGCGAGTTCGGTCTGGACCGTCGCCAGATCGTCGCTGATGTCGACCCAGAACACCTCGCGCCGCGGCGTCATGATGGAGCGGACCGGCCTGTCCGCGAGGCCCAGCACGCCCTCGATCATCCGCCGCTCGACCGGCTCGATCGAACCGGCGGCGACGCCCTCGGCGATGACGCTGCGGACCTCCTCTTCCGTGACGTTGCTGCCGTCCTGCTCCTTAACGCGGAGGAGCTTCAGGATCAGGCTGGAGGTCACGCCGAGCACGACCACGATCGGGCGGCCGATCAGGGCCAGGAACGTCAGCGGTCCGGCGACGAACGCGGCGATCGGCTCGGGGTTGGAGAGCGCGATGCGCTTCGGCACGAGCTCGCCGAGGATCAGCGACAGCCCGCCGATGCCGATGACCACGACCGCGCTTGCGACCGGCCGCGCATAGGCGTCGAGTGGGGTATAGGCCGCGAGCAGCGTCGCCAGCGGGTCCGAGAAGGCCGCTTCGCCGACGACGCCGCTCAGGATCGCGATGAGCGTGATGCCGATCTGGACGGAGGACAGGAAGCTGCTCGGGTCTTCGGCGAGCCGGAGCGCGCGCTCGGCGCCGCGGTCGCCGGCGTCCGCGAGCATCTTCAGCCGTGGCTTCCGAGCCGAGACCACCGCGAGCTCCGACAACGCGAAGAAGCCGTTCAAGAGCACGAGGCCCAAGAGAACGGCTGTGTTGAGGAGCGGCATGAAAGGTCCAGAGATGGCGCAGGCGCGAGGCCCGCAGGTGAATGGACTATAAGCGCTTTGGGGCGGCGCGTCATGCGGGGGACGCAGTCGAAGCGATCGGGCCTGCGCCTTTGATCGACTGGTGGCGGGCCGGGAAGACGCGCTTATCTGATGTCGAAGGGAGCGCCCACCGTTATGTTAACGATTCGTGAACTGGTGGGTCGTCTCCTCATGAGGTTCGCTGGAAAGCCGCTCCCGATGCCTGATTCGATCGACCGCCTGTTCACCGCAGTCTGCGAGGCCAGCGAAGCGGACCCCGCGTCCTCCCGCACGGCCAAGCTGCGGCAGGAGGGCGTGCCCAAGATGGCGAAGAAGGTGGCCGAGGAGGCCGCCGAGGTCGCGATCGAAGCCGTCAGCGGCCAGCGCGAGGCGCTGATCCGGGAAAGCGCCGACCTGATCTACAATCTGGTCGTGCTGTGGTCGGCGGCCGGCGTCACGCCGCAGGACGTCTATGACGAGATGGACCGCCGCGAGCGGCTCTACGGCATCGCCCAGAAGCTCCCGAAGTCCGAGCTGAAGGTCCGCGCGGCGGCCGGGGCCGCCGGCGCGCCCGCCGCCAAGGTCCGCGAGGACCTCTGACGGCTCCGCTCAGCGTGCCGAGAAGTTGATCGGCAGCGAATAGGTCTTGGACGCGCCCGGCATCTCGGGCGGCATCGGCGGGAACGAGCCGGCGGCGCGCCGCAGCATGGCCGGCTGCGCCAAATGCGGCGCCTGCTCGGCGCTCTCCACCTATGAAAGGGCGCTGGCGTCATGATCTTCGAGCCCGTCCGCCCCTTCGTCCCCGGCGGCTACCAGATCAA
>NZ_JBJKEX010000441.1:0-2270 GCF_045505405.1 Hansschlegelia beijingensis
GGGCGGCCGGATTTCATCGTCTGGGGAGACAGCCACGCCGCCTCCATGTCGCCGCCGATCTTCGCCGCGGGAGACCGGCTCGGGCCGCGCGGCGTGATCGTGGGCGCCGGCGCCTGTCCGCCGCTGCTCGACTTCGAGACGATCACCGCGCGCGAGGCGACGCGGCGGCGCTGCCAGGAGGTGAACGAGGCGACCCTCGCCCTGATCGCCGCGCAGAAGATTCCCGTCGCCTTCCTGGTCGCGCGCTGGCCGCGCGCGGCGCTCGGCAACGGCTATGGCGACGAGGGCCTGTTCTTCGATCCGGAGGACATCGCGCCCCCGGTGCCCGGAGAGGACGCCAAGTTCGCCGCGGCGCTCGACAGGACGCTCGGCCGACTGGTCGAGCTCGGCGTCCGCCCCGTCATCGTGATGGCGGTGCCGGAACCCGGCTACAACGTGCCCTACGAGCTCGCCCGCCTGATGCTCGCAGGCCGCCCGGCCGACATCGCGCCGTCGCGCGAGACGGTCGAGGAGCGCGAGGCCCGCGCGCGGGAGATCATCGCGGCGGCCGCGGCCAAGCACGGCGCCGACATCGTCGATCCGATCCCTGCGCTCTGCGACGACGAGAAGTGCCCGGTCGTCAGGAACGGCGCTCCGATCTATCGCGACACCGACCACATCGCGCGCGCCGCGGCGCTGCGGCTCACGCCGCTGTTCGAGGGCGCGTTCCGCCGCGCGGCGACGGCAGGAGCGATCTCCCTGCCGGATCGGCCCTGAGGGCTTGGCTCAGGTCGCGCCCTTGGTCGCCGCCACGAGCGCGAACGCCGCCACGTTGAGCGCGATCGCATAGGTCGCGAGCAGCCGGAACATCTTGAGGCGCTCGGCGGCCTTCTCGGTGTCGCCCGCGAGCACCGGCAGCAGCAGGACGTACAGGACCGGCAGCCAGTCGAGCGCGTAACGCTGCACGTTATGCTGCGAGAACCCGTTCGAATGGTAGAACAGCGTGATCCCGGCGACGACCGCGATCACCAGAACGCCGATCAGCAGCTTCGCGTCCGCGCGGGCATAGAACACATAGAGCAGGAAGGGACTCGCGGCGATCAGCGAGGAGCCCATCGGGTCCATGCGGATCAGCTCCGTCATGTACTTGCCGCCGAACTCGACATGGAAGCCCTGCAGGAACAGGTGCGCCAGGTTGAAGACGACGTAGTCCTTCGAGAACAGGCCGAGATCGAGGATCCGCCAGGTGATGAAGTTGCGGTCGTCTTCCGCCGGGTAGGCCGCGATGTGGGCGTAGCCGGTGTCGAGCGGCGCGCCGAAGCGGACCCAGTTGTACAGGCAGTAGACCCCGATGGCGGCCAGGATCGGCGCGCCGAGCCGGAGGGCGTCCATGATCGTGTCGCGGTCGAAGGCGATCAGGCGCGCGTCCTTCGGCCGGGACAGGGCGAACAGGAACGGCGCGACGAACAGCGCCATCTGGCGCGACAGGAAGGCGAGGCCGATCAAGGCGCCGGCGAGCACGAAGCGCCGGTCGAGCGTCGCAAGGATCGCGAGGCTGACCAGCGTCAGCGCCACGACCTGCGCGAAGAACCACACGCCGTCGCCGCGTAGCGTCACATAGGCGGCGGGCGCCCCGAAGATGAAGGCGAGGGCCGCCCAGAAGCGTGCCCGCCGGCTGAGGCCGAGGCGACCGGCGATGGCCCACCAGGCCCAGCCGCTGACCGCCGTGAGCGCCATGGAAAGCGGAATGAAGCCGCGCGTGTCGACCCCGAACAGCGCCACGAGCGGCATCGCGATCACCGCCGGAACAGGCGGGAAGATCACGTAGATCCGGTCCAGGAAGCGCGCGCAGTCGCTGTCGAAGCAGGTCGGGCTGTCGAAGCGGCCGTGCAGGAAAGCGTCCGCGAGCAGGGCGTAGCTGTTGACCCCGCCATGTTCCCCCAAGGCGCGGTAGCAGGCCGCCGCCACCAGCGCGGCCGCAAGAGCGACCGCGACGACGGTGACCGCCGTCCAGCGATCGAACTGCGCTTTCCGCGGGCGGTCGGCGGCGTCAAGGGCGGTCATGGCGTCTGCTCCACGTCTCGCACGGAAGGGTGCGGGAGCATGGCGCCAAAGCTTTGGTGAAAGGATAACGTCCGCCGAGGTTGCGGGCCCGGCCCGGCGCAGCGCAAGATCGGCCGGATGACTGGCCAGCCCCGATCCCGCGCGCGTCCGAGAGCGCGTCGGTCGACCGGCGTCCATCTCGGGCGGCTCGGCCTGGCTGCGCTCGTGTGGCTGGCGGCGGGGCAGGG
>NZ_JBJKEX010000442.1:0-2264 GCF_045505405.1 Hansschlegelia beijingensis
GGGGCTCGCAGATCCAGCCCGTGATCCTCGGGCAGAATGCGCGCGCCGCCGCGCTGGCGGCCAGCCTTCAGGCGGGCGGCTTCGACTGCCGCGCCATCCGCCCGCCGACGGTGCCGGAGGGAACCGCGCGGCTGCGGATATCGCTCACGCTCAACGTCGACGAGCCGACCGTCGCGGCCCTGATCGACGCCATCGGGGAGCGGATGGCGGAGGCGGCGGCGTGAGCCTGCGGCTGGTCGTCACCGGCACGGACACCGGCATCGGCAAGACGGTGTTCGCCGCGGGGCTCACGGCTGCGCTCGGCGCCTCGTACTGGAAGCCCGTGCAGTCGGGCCTCGAGGAGGAGACGGACAGCGAGACGGTGGCGCGGCTCGCGCGCCTGCCCGCGGAGCGCGTGATCCCGGAAGCCTGGCGGCTCAGGACGCCCGCCTCGCCGCACCTTGCCGCGGAGCTCGACGGGGTGGCGATCGACCCCGACGCCCTGACCCCGCCCGACGTCGCCGGCCCCCTCGTCATCGAGGGCGCAGGCGGCCTGCTCGTGCCTCTCACGCGCCGCGTGCTGACCGTCGACGTCTTCGCGCGCTGGGGCCTGCCGGTCGTGCTGGTCGCCCGCACGGCTCTGGGCACGATCAACCACACGCTCCTGTCGCTCGAAGCTCTCCGCGCGAGAGACGTGTCGGTGGCCGGGGTGGCGCTGGTTGGCGAGGAGCACGCGGACAACGCAAGCGCGATCGCCGAGTTCTCCGGCGCACCGGTACTGGGGCGGCTGCCGATCCTGCCTGAGCTGACGCCCGAGCGCCTTGCCGAGGCCTTCGCGGCCGGCTTCGATCTCTCCAGCCTCGCCCGTTGACCGCGTTCCGTTACGGAGCGGAAGGGTCTATGGGTCGCCCATCAAGCCGGACGCAAAGCGCGCGACCACTCCGGCGCACCGGAACGCCGACGCCTCGCATGCCCACTTCCCCCCTCTGGCGCCCTTTCACCCAGCACGCCGTCGAGCCGCCCCCGCCCAGGATCGTGCGGGCCGAGGGCGCATGGCTGGACACGGAGGACGGCGAGCGCATCCTCGACGCGATCTCATCCTGGTGGGTGATCACGCATGGCCACCGCCATCCCGCGATCATGGCGGCGATCCGGGAGGCGACCGAGAGCCTCGACCAGATCATCTTCGCCGGGCTGACGCATGAACCGGCCGAGGCGCTGGCGCGGGAACTCGTCGGGCTCGCGCCGCCTGGGCTCGCGCACGTCTTCTTCTCCGATTCCGGCTCAACCTCCGTGGAGGTCGCCCTCAAGATGGCGCTGGGCTTCTTCCGCAATCGGGGAGAGGCGCGCACGAAGATCGCCGTGATGGAGGGCGGCTATCACGGCGACACCATCGGCGCGATGAGCGTCGGGGCGCGCGGCGTGTTCAACGCGCCCTATGAGCCGCTGCTGTTCGACGTCGAGCGCATCCCGTTTCCGGCGCCGGGTCGCGAGCAGGCGACGATCGACGCCCTCGAGGCCGCCGGGCGGAGCGGCGAACTCGCGGCGCTGCTGGTCGAGCCGCTGATCCTGGGCGCCGGCGGCATGCTGATGTACCCGGCCGCCGTGCTGGGCGAACTCGCCCGGGTCGCGCGCGCCGCCGGCGCGCTGTTCATCGCGGACGAGGTGATGACCGGCTGGGGCCGCACCGGCACGCTGTTCGCCTGCGAACAGGCGAATGTCTCGCCGGATATTCTCTGCACCTCGAAGGGCCTGACCGGCGGCGCGATCCCGCTCGCGGCGACGCTCGCGACGGCGGCGATCTTCGAGGCGCACTGGTCGACCGACCGCGCCAAGACCTTCTTCCACTCCTCCTCCTTCACCGCCAATCCGATCGCCTGCGCGTCGGCGAGCGCCGGCTATCTCGCCGAGGTCGGCCCGAAGCTGCGCGCCTTCTTCCTGGCGCGAGGCCTGCTCGTGCGGCCGCTCGGGGACGTCATCTATCTGATGCCGCCCTATTGCCTGACCGGGGCCGAACTCGATGCGCTCTACGACGCGATCGCGGAAGCGCCGGACGCGCTGGGGCTCGCGCTATGAAGTCCGCCGGGACCCGTATCCTCGGCCTCGGCCACGCCGTCCCGGAACGGCGGGTGCTCAATGCCGAGATCGAGGAAAGGCTCGGGCTCGAAGCGGGCTGGATCGAGCGACGCCCGCTCGCCCCGGAAGTACTCTTTCATCCAGGGATCGTCGTTCTTGACCATCTCGGACATCGGGCCGATCGCCAGAACCTTTCCGCCCTTGAGCGC
>NZ_JBJKEX010000443.1:0-2241 GCF_045505405.1 Hansschlegelia beijingensis
CCGCGTAGGCGACGTCGATCACCACCTCGTCCGGTCCGGGCTCCGGGTCCGGCAGGTCGATCGCCGCCTGGTCCGGCCGGGTCGCCGGAAAGCCGTCCGCCACGGCGTCGAGTCTCACGACGACGCCGCGGGCTTCGGCTCGTCGCCCGCAAGCTCGCCGAGCAGCGTCTCGAAGTCCTTGGCTTCCCGGAAATTCTTGTAGACGGAGGCGAAGCGCACATAGGCGACGTCGTCGAGCGCCTTGAGCCCCTCCATCACCAGCCGCCCGATGGTCTCGGCCTGGACCTCCGTTTCGCCGCTGCTCTCCAGCTGGCGGACGATGCCTGACACCATGGTCTCGATGCGCTCCGGATCGACCGGCCGCTTGCGCAGCGCGATGGTGACGGAGCGATGCAGCTTGTCGCGATCGAACGGCACGCGCCGGCCGGAACGCTTCACCACCACGAGCTCGCGCAACTGCACGCGCTCGAAGGTCGTAAAGCGCTGGCCGCAGGCGCCGCACACCCGCCTTCGGCGGATCGCGGCGCCGTCTTCGGTCGGACGGGAGTCCTTGACCTGGCTGTCAGGCGCGCCGCAGTGCGGACAACGCATTCAAGGAACTCCCGCCGGCGTAAATCACGCCGAGTAGATGGGGAACCGCTCGACCAGGTTCGAGACCTGCTTGCGGACCTTGGCTTCGACCTCGGCGTCCTCTTCGACGCCCTTGGCCGACAGCGCGTCGAGCACCTCGGAGATCAGGTCGCCGATCTCCTGGAACTCCTTCACGCCGAAGCCGCGGGTGGTGCCGGCCGGCGTCCCGAGGCGGATGCCCGAGGTCACCATCGGCTTCTCCGGGTCGTAGGGGATGCCGTTCTTGTTGCAGGTGATGTGGGCGCGGCCGAGCGCGATCTCGGAGACCTTGCCGGTGAGCTTCTTCGGCCGGAGGTCGACGAGCATCAGATGCGTGTCGGTGCCGCCCGAGACGATGTCGAAGCCGTGGCCCTTGAGGTTCTCGGCGAGCGCCTTGGCGTTGGCGATGACGTTCTGGGTGTAGACCTTGAAGTCGGGCTTCAAGGCCTCGCCGAAGGCGACCGCCTTCGCCGCGATGACGTGCATCAGCGGGCCGCCCTGCAGGCCGGGGAACACGGCCGAGTTGAACTTCTTGGCCAGAGCCTCGTCATTGGTGAGGATCATGCCGCCGCGCGGGCCGCGCAGCGTCTTGTGGGTCGTCGTGGTCGCGACGTGGCAGTGGTCGAGCGGGTTCGGGTGCTGGCCGCCCGCCACCAGGCCGGCGAAGTGCGCCATGTCGACCATGAAGTACGCGCCGACCTCGTCCGCGATCCGACGGAACGCCGCGAAGTCGATCTGGCGCGGATAGGCCGAGCCGCCCGCGATGATCACCTTCGGCTTGGACTCGCGCGCGATCTTCGCGACCTCGTCCATGTCGATGCGATGATCGTCCTTGCGGACGTTGTAGTTCACGGCGTTGAACCACTTGCCCGACATCGCCGCCTTGGCGCCGTGGGTCAGGTGGCCGCCGGCCGCGAGGTCGAGGCCGAGGAAGGTGTCGCCCGGCTGCATCAGCGCGAAGAACACCGCGGTGTTGGCCTGCGCGCCCGAATGGGGCTGCACGTTCGCGAACTGGCAGTTGAAGAGCTTCTTGGCGCGGTCGATCGCAAGCTGCTCGGCGACGTCGACGAACTGGCAGCCGCCATAATAGCGACGGCCCGGATAGCCCTCGGCGTACTTGTTGGTCAGCACCGAGCCCTGCGCCTCGAGCACGGCGCGCGAGACGATGTTCTCGGAGGCGATCAGCTCGATCTCGTCGCGCTGACGGCCGAGCTCCGACTTCACGGCGTCCGCGAGCTCAGGGTCGATCTCGGCGAGGCTGGCCTGGAAGAAGCGGGTCTCCGCCGCGTGCGCCTGGCCTTCGGTGATGGACATGTCGTTTCCTCCTGAAGGTCGCACGACGCCTGCGCGGGTCACGCCGACCTGAAATCCCCATCGCGACGCGCTTCCCCGCAGGGGCGCGTCGCGCGGCTCTCGACGCCTCGCCTACCATATGTTGCGAAGCCGAGGAAAGCGCGGCGCCCTGTCTCGCATCGCGCGCGCGCCGCGACCTTGGGAGAAGTCGCTACTCCCTGGCGAGACGCAGCCGGAGCTTTCGCAGGGCGACGGCCTTCAGATGGGCCTCGCTCGCGGCGGCCGGGCCGACCACCACGACCTCGACGCCGGTCGCGGCGTCGATCGCGGCGCAGCGGG
>NZ_JBJKEX010000444.1:0-2239 GCF_045505405.1 Hansschlegelia beijingensis
CGCGCTCCGCGAGCCGGGCCTTGAGGCCGGCGGGCGTCACCGCGCGGCTCCGGGCGGCGGCGCCGTCACGGCGCCCGCGAGGGCTTCGATCAGAAATCCAGGTCCGCGTAATGCGGCGCGGCGGCGGTGCCGGGCACGGACTCGGCCAGGAGCGGGCGGAACGACGGGCGCGATTTCACCCGCGCATACCAGCCTCTTGCGGTCTCGTCCTCGTCCCACGGCACGTCGCCCAGATAGTCCACGACCGAGAAATGGGCCGCGGCCGCCAGATCGGCATAGGTCAGCCGATCGCCAGCCAGCCATTTCCGCTGCCGGATCAGGTAGCCGACATATTTGAGATGATAGCGGATGTTGGCCCGGCCTGCGCGGATCGCCGCCATTTCGGGCGCGCCGCCGCCGAGATTGGTCGGCATGAACCGCTTGTAGATCTTCTCGGTCACGAGGTGGCTCGAGACCTCCTCGAAGAACTTCCGGTTGAACCAGTCGGTCAGACGCCGGGTCTCGACCCGCTCGCGCGGCGATTCCGGCAGCAGGCGCCGGTCGCCGAGCGCGAGACCGCGGGTCTCGTCGAGATATTCCGCGATCACGTCGGCGCCGGGCACCGAGGGCATGCTGGCCTCGACCAGGACCGGCGTCGTGCCCGCAGGATTGAGAGCCAGGAACGGCTCGCGGCGCTCCCAGACGCGCTCTTCGACCAGATCGGCGTCGAGCCCGTACTCGCCCATGGCGAGGCGCACGAAGCGCGAATGCGGACAAAGCGGATGGTGGTAGAGGATGGCCATTAATGCCGGTGCGCTGTAGGGGGGTGTGGCCGGCGCGCAGCGGCCCGCGCCGGAACGCCGGGCGTTTGATGGCGCGGCGCAGAAGCCCCGTATAGAACCGGCCTAGCCCCGCGACAACAACGAATCGGCCGCGGGTTTCGGGGAGTTCGGCATGACCGTCGTGAACCTGATGGAGGCCGCCCTGCTCGGGGTGGTCGAAGGGCTCACCGAGTTCCTCCCCGTGTCATCCACCGGACACCTCCTGCTGCTCGGCCATTTCCTCGGCTTCGAGGCGAAGGGCAAGACGTTCGAGGTGCTGATCCAGCTTGGCGCCATCCTGGCGATTCTGGTGGTTTATTCGCGCCGGCTCACCGACGTCGCGGTCCGGGTGCCCTACGATCCGGCCGCGCGGCGCTTCGTCCTCGGCGTGCTGATCGCCTTCCTGCCCGCGGCGGTGATCGGCGCGACGATGCACGGTTTCATCAAGAGCGTGCTGTTCGAGACGCCGGCGGTGATCTGCGTGGCTCTCATCCTGGGCGGCCTCGTGCTGCTCTGGGTCGACATGCGGCATCCCCAGGCCGACGAGCCGCCAGTCGGCGCAACGGGCGCCGGCGTGCGGCCGGACGGGGCCCCCGCCGTTCTCTATGACGACGCGATGCGCTTCCCGCTGCCGGTCTGCCTCGTGATCGGCCTCTGCCAGTGCTTCGCCCTGGTGCCGGGCGTGTCGCGCTCGGGCTCGACCATCGTGGCCGGCCTGATGCTCGGCGCCAGCAAGCGCGCGGCGGCGGAGTTCTCCTTCTTTCTCGCCATCCCGACCATGTCGGGGGCGTTCGCGTACGACCTCTACAAAACCCGCCACGAGCTGAACTTCAACGACGCGACGCTGATCGTGGTCGGCTTCATTCTCGCCTTCGTGACCGCGCTGATCGTGGTGCGCTACGTGCTCGACTTCATCTCGCGCCACGGCTTCGCGGCCTTCGCCTGGTGGCGGATGATCGTCGGGGCCGCCGGCCTCGCCGGCCTGATGGTCTACGGATGACCCGCCGGTCAGCGGAGGAGGCGCGCCCGTGACCGGCATCGTCCTGACCGACGTCACCCGGATCCACCGCGGCGGAACGCCTGCCGTCGCGAACGTGTCGCTCGAGATCCCGGCCGGCGCCTTCTGCGTGCTGACCGGGCCGGCGGGAAGCGGCAAGTCCACGCTGCTGCGGCTGATCGCGGGCGTGGAGCCGCCGACGGCGGGCGTCATCGAGATCGGCGACGCCGTCCGGCAGTCCTGGCGCGCCGGACGCGACGACGTCGCCGAACTGATCGACCCGCAGTCGCTGCGGCCGCGGCGCACGCTCTACGACAACATGTCACACGGCCTGACGGCGCATGGGCTGAGCAGGAAGGACGCTCAGGAACGGGTCCTGCGAGCCGCCGACGCGCTCGCGCTGGCGCCCGTGCTGGCCCGCCGCCCCGCACAGGTGTCCGCA
>NZ_JBJKEX010000445.1:0-2237 GCF_045505405.1 Hansschlegelia beijingensis
GTCGCCGGGACCTCCGGGCGGAGCGCCTGCTCCGCCGCCGCCGGCCCCGCGAAGGCGCTCGAGAGCAGAACCAGCAGCGCGCCGACGACGGCCGTCTGCAGGTAGAGCTCCATCACCTCCGTGACGCTCGGCTCCCAGCCCTTCAGCGCGTGCGCCGCTGGCCCGACCGCGAGGATCATCGGCAGCGACGTGCAGGCCACGAGGAGGACGCCGCGCGTCCACGGGCCCGCTCCGCGATAGGCGGGCGACCGTCGCAGCGCCCGCTCGACCAGGGAGGCGACCACAAACCAGCAGGCGAGCAACCCGGCCCAGAAACCCAGCCGCGCCAGAAACGCCTGCTCGGAGGTGCGATAGGGGCCCATATAGGCGAAGCCGAGCCCGAGGCAGAGCGCTAGCGCGCCCTCGGACGCGCGTTCCCGCAGCCACGCGTTCCAGGGTGCAGCGGTTTCGCGCATCGCGAATGATCCCCCGAGATCAGGAACCGTCAGCTTCGCGAAGACTTTGGCGCAATTACGAAGCGGCGCTCGCGTCGCCGGGCGTCGGCCCGCACTGCTCTCCGCGTCCCTCCCACCGAGGAGGCTTCAGGGGAGAGCGCATGGGCGTACGATCATTGCAGCTTCGGCGGCTGACGGCGCGGTCGATGATGGCCGCGGGCCTGGCGTCCGCCGTCCCGGCCGCCGCGGCGGATCTCGCGGGAGGGGAGCCCGCCGTGGGCGCCGCCGCCAATGACCGCGTGTTCTCGGCCTTCATCGCGCTCGGCGGCGCGATCGTCCCCGAATACGCCGGATCGAGCCACTACAAGGCGGCGCCGCTCGGCGTCGCCAACGTCACATGGCGCGGCTTCGAGCTTCAGGTCCGGGGCCCCGAGGCGCGGCTCGACGTTCTTGGCGACAGCGCCTGGGAGGCCGGTCCCGTCCTGAAGTATCGCGGGGACCGGGACGACGACGTCAAAGGCCCTGTGCGACGGCTGGAGAAGCTCGATTCCGCCCTCGATGCCGGCGGCTTCATCGGCTACCGGTTCGGCGGAGACGCGGGCGGGCAGGGCGAGATCGGGCTGCGTCTGACAGCGCTGCACGGCATGGCCGGAGAGAATGACGGCTTCTCCGCCAAGGCCGGCGTCTCCTACGCGGCGCTGCGCTGGGGCCCGCTCCGCGCCGACCTCGACGCCGACCTCTCCTACGGAAGCGCGTCGTTCAACCGGACCTATTTCGGCGTCACGGCCGCCGGCGCCGCCCGGTCCGGCCTGCGGCGCTATCGTCCCGACGCCGGGCTGACGGATGTCGGGGCCGGGCTCACCCTCGCTTACCAGATCGACGAGCGATGGGGCGTGATCGGCCGCGCCTCGGTCACGCGCTACGTCGGCGAGGCGGCCGACAGTTCGATCGTGAAAAAGGGATCGGCGACCGCGGGCGCGCTGGGGATCGGCGTGTCCTACCGCTACTGAGATCAGGCGAGCCGACGTCGCGTCATCGCGTCCCCGCGCGGCGACGTTCGCGCCTGACCGGGGAGCGCAGGCTCCGGCCCGCGCTCCCCGCATCGCCAGCGGGGCGGAACGCCCGATCGGGGCTTCGCCACGCATATGCGGCCGCCCGGCGCATAGGGGGCGCGGATCGCGATGAGTCGTCGCCTAAATGGCAGACGACTCAAACCGAAAAACCCTGAATTTACAGTAGCTCTTGGCTCATGCGGAGCGTCGCGCTTAGCCTAAAAAGGCGTCCAGCTTCGCTTTTTTTGCCCATTTGGATGTCGCGGCTCGAACGACGCTCTTATAGGCGAAACCCTATGTCCCCTGTGCTCGTTGCCTCCGGCTTGGGCGACGGCCAAATTCTCCTCGCCGACCGCGCCTACGACAGCGACCGACTGTCGCGACAGGCTCGACGCCCGCGGCGCCTTCGCCAACGTCAGGCCGATGAAGGGCCGAAAGCGGACGCTCGCTTTCAGCCCGTGGCTCTACCGCCGGCGCAACCTCGTCGAGCGCTTCTTCTCAAAGCTCAAGCACTACCGAGCCGTCGCGACCCGCTATGAAAAGCACGCCACGAACTCCCTCGCGGCCGTCAAACTCGCCGCGGCACGCATATGGATGCGCCTTATGAGTGTGACCTAGGCGAAGCTAGGGCCGAGACTCATAACCAGTAGCTGACGATCGCGGCGATGTGGACGGCGGCGAGGAAGCTGGTGGCGTTACGGTCGTAGCGGGTTGCGACGCGTCGGAAGTCTTTGAGGCGGCAGAACATGCG
>NZ_JBJKEX010000446.1:0-2208 GCF_045505405.1 Hansschlegelia beijingensis
AGCGCTCCGCAATCCTGTTCGAGAACCGGGTCAACGAGGCAGGGCGAGCCAGGCGGTCGCCGCCGAGGCGAGCCCGCCCTGCGACGCCCCGACGCAGGTCGCGAATGATGCAAACGCGACCGCGGACAGCGCGCAGGCGCGGTCGAGGTCGCCGGAGCGGGACAGTTGAAGGGCGATCAGGATCGGCGCCACGGACAGCGCGAAAGCCGCAAGGTCGAGCGCCGACGGCGCGCGGCCGAGCGCCAGCAGCACGGGCAGGACGCCGAACGGCAGAACGCCGAGGACAAGATGGGTCGCCACGAAGGCGCGCTGGCGGAAGCTGGCGCCTGCGCTCGTTTCGGCGGACACACGGAGCCTGGCTGCGACCTGCTCCGCGAACGCTTTCAGATCCGCGAACTGAAGCAACACGCACACTCCACGCGTCGACGCCCCGGAACCGCTTCGCCTGCGGCGGCGCTGATCCGGGTTCCGCCTCCACCGCCACGTTCGCAGGCGCCGCTTAAGCGAACGCTAAAAAGCGCGATTTTGCAGGCGCCGGCCATCAACCTTCACGCGCAGGCGGATGCGACGCCGCAACACTTTACGGAACCTTTCCAGCTCCTTTCAAAAACATGAAACTATCTGCGACATTTGCCGTTTCCGGCTTCAACGGCGGTTAGTGCGGCCGTGCTAGCTTGATGGATGTCGCCCGGCCAGCGCCGCCGGACGCCGTGGTCACGAGAGGCTGCCCGCCATGTTCTTCCTGTTGCGCATCGCGTTCTGGCTCTGCGTCCTTGCGGTCTTTCTGCCGATCGGCGGCGGCGGCGGCGGCGGCGACGGTCCGAACGACAAGGAACGCGCCTCGATCGACGCCCTGTCGGCGCTCGCGGCGGCCGGCGCCACGGTCTCGGACGTAAGCGGCTTCTGCGAGCGGCAGCCGGACGCCTGCGCGGTCGGCTCGCAGGCGCTCAAGCTGGTGGGCGAGCGCGCCCGCAGCGGAGCCGAGATGCTGACCGACTATCTGGGAGACAGCGTCAGCGCTCCGAAGACGACCGCGACGAGCACCGCGGGAGCGCGCGACACGCTAACCGCCACGGACAGGAAGCCCGCCTGGCGCGGGCCCGTCCCCGGCCGCTCGGCCTGACGGCTCGTTCGCTCCCTTCCCCCGGCGCCGCCTCGAGCGGCGCTTTTCCTTTGCAGAGCGCCGGCATCCGCACTACCTCGGACGTGACGAGAGGGCGTGATGAAGATCGACGAAATCCTCGAAGGCTTCGAGTTCATCGACGACTGGGAGGAGCGCATCCGCTACCTCATCGAGCTCGGCCGGGAACTCGATCCGCTGCCCCCGGAGGCGCACACCGCCGCCAACAAGGTGCAGGGCTGCGCGAGCCAGGTCTGGCTGGAGACGACGGTCGGCGACGGCGCCGATCCGGTGCTGACCTTCAGGGGCGACAGCGACGCCCATCTGGTCAAGGGGCTGGTGGCGATCACGGTCGCGCTCTATTCGGGCCGCACCGCCCGGGAGATCCTGAAGACGGACGCCGGCGAGGTCTTCGACCGCATCCAGTTGCGCGAGCATCTCACGCCGCAACGCTCCAACGGGCTTCGCTCGATGGTGGAGCGCATCAAGCGCGAGGCCGCCGCGGCCGCAGGCGCGGAGGCCGCCGCGGCCGCTTCCTGACGATCAGGCCTGCGGCTCCCCGCCGTCGATGGTGGGCCGGCTGTCCGGCGTTCCCCAGCGGACGATCCGCCCGGCCCTGTTGGGCGCCGGCTCGTCGAGCGCGTAGCCGTAGTGCCGGGCGAGCCGCGACAGCGCGAGGCCGAGCACCAGCTTGGCGCCGCGCGCTGGCCAGCCGCGATCCCGCTCCACCTCCTCCATCCCCTTCAGAAAGCAGCATACGTCGAGCAGCGCGCCGGAGAGCTCTGGCCCCACGGCCTCGATGGCGCGGCGCACCCGATCGCGCGCCGCCATCGCCGACTCGCTAAGCTCCGCGCCGGCCCCTGCGCCGCCGCGCCTGCCGCGCGACACTGAGGCCTCCCAGTTCGCGGTGACGCGCGGCGTCATCTGACCGCGCGTGAAATCGGCCCGCAGACGCTCGCCGGCCGCCACCTCATGGGGCGCAAGCAGCGGCTTGCCGTCCCGCCCCTTGCCTTCGCTCTTCCGGCGATCTCGGCGAACAACGCTTCGACAGCCGCCTTCGCGTCGCGCAGATAATCCGGGTCGTAGGG
>NZ_JBJKEX010000044.1:0-16761 GCF_045505405.1 Hansschlegelia beijingensis
CGATCTGCTCGCGACCAAGGCTCCGGCGAGGCTTCGGCTTGGCCGGGCGGCTCTCCGGAGCCTTGGTCGCGAGCCAGATCACGTGGCGGGCGCCCTTGCCGGGGCGGTGGGCGCGGACGCGGAGCTCCTCCACCGAGAAGCCCGACTTGAACAGCCGCCCGCCGAACGCCCTGTCCGGCCCCTGCGACCACACCGCGAGCACGCCGCCGCCTTTCAGCGCCCCGCGCGCCTCGCCGAGCCCTTCGGGGCCGTACAGCCCGTCGTTCGCGGCGCTGGTCATGGCCTCCGGCCCGTTGTCGACGTCGAGCAGGATGGCGTCATAGTCGCCGCGCGCCGCACGGATCACGGCGCCGACGTCTTCTTCGACGATCGTGACCCTCGGGTCGTCGAGGCTGTCACCGAAAAGCTCGGCCATCGGCCCGCGGGCCCAGGCGACAACCGCCGGCACCAGTTCGGCCACCACGACGGAGGCGCCGGACGGCAGCGCCTCCAGCGCGGCACGAAGCGTGAACCCCATGCCGAGGCCGCCGATCAGCAGGCGCGGTCGCGGCCGGTCCCTGATCCGCTCGCAGGCGAGAGTCGCGAGCGCCTTCTCGGAGCCGCTGAGGCGGCTGTTCATCAGCTCGGCGGCGCCGATCTTGATCGAGAACTCGTCGCCTCGCCGGGAGAGCTTGAGCTCGCCGCCGCCCGGCGCCTGCGCGGTGTCCAGGTGAATCCAGGGGATCATGGGCGTCTCGGGTCTCGGCGCATCCTGCCGCGCCGGGGATGCGGCGCTCGGGCGCCACCGCTTAGGATCGAAGACCGTGCGGGGTCAAATCAGGCGGGCGGCCGATGCGGCAGGCCGGTCACGGGCTTCACCGCTGCGGCGATTTGGTTTCCGGGGGACAGTAACGACGCCACCACCCCCGCCGTAGACGCCCGGTGACACGCCGGGCGCCACGCCCTTGCAAGCCCGCCTCACCTGGGACAGGGGGAACTCCATTGGCAGAGACACGCCGCCCACGCTCATTGCTCCTATCGCTTGCGACGATCGCCCTCGTGGTCGGCGGAAGCGCCGCCGCCTTCGCCTATACGGCCGGATGGCTTTCGCCCGGCAGGCTGACGCCGGACAAGGTGGTGGACGCCTTCGCGCCGCCCGGCGGCCCGGCGCTCGGCCACCGCCGCAACCACGCCAAGGGCATCTGCTTCACGGGCTTCTTCGAGGCGAACGGCGCCGGCGCGGAGCTTTCCAGGGCCCGGGTCTTCCAGGCCGGGCGCTATCCGGTCGTCGGCCGCTTCAACTTCGGCACGCCGGACCCGCACGCCCCGGACGCCACCGCCCGCGTGCGCGGCTTCAGCGTCAGGATCCAGACGCCGGACGGGCAGGAATGGCGCAGCGCCATGATCAGCGCGCCGTTCTTCCCGGTCTCGACGCCGCAGGATTTCTACCAGCTGCTGAAGCTGCTGGCGGCCAAGGACCCCGAGGCGATCAAGGCCTTCGCCGGCGCCCATCCCCGGTTCGCGGCTTTCGGCGCCTGGACGAAGTCCGCGCCATGGACCGGGAGCTACGCCGAGGAGCGCTACAACGGGCTGAACAGCTTCATCTTCACCGATGCGGGCGGCAAGGACCACGCCGTGCGCTGGTCGCTGATCCCCGAGGCGACGCCGACGCCTGCGCCCGCGGAGGAGCTCGCCAAGCGCGGGCCGGATTTCCTCGAGCAGGAGATCGCGCAGCGCATCGCGGCCGCGCCCGCGCGCTGGAAGCTCGTCGTCACGGTGGCCGACCCCGGCGATCCGACCGCTGACCCCAGCAAGCCTTGGCCCGAGGGACGCCGGACCGTGGAGGCCGGCACGCTCGTCGCCGACAAGGTCGAGCAGGAGGTCGACGGCCCGTGCCGCGACGTCAACTTCGACCCGACCGTGCTGCCCTCCGGCATCCGCACGTCGGACGATCCGTTCCCGGCCGCGCGTTCGGCAGCCTACGCCGTGTCCTTCGATCGTCGCACGGCCGAAGCCAAGCATTACGGAGCGCAGTGATGACCGCGATCGCCGAACCGAACGCCGTCTCCGTCGCCACGGGCCGCTTCACGCCGCTGCAGCGCCTGCTTCACTGGCTGATGGCGATCGGCATCCTGTCGATGCTGTTCATCGGCGTCGGCATGGTGTCGACCGTCTCGCAGGCGCATCTCACGCTGGTGTCGATCCACAAGCCGCTCGGTATCGCCTTGCTCGTCCTCGTGATCCTCCGCGTCGCGGTCCGTCTCACGCGCGGCGCGCCCGCTCTGCCGGCCGACCTGCCGGAGCCGATGAAGCTCGCCGCCCGGCTCTCGCACCTCGTCCTTTACGCACTGATGATCGCGATGCCGCTCATCGGCTGGGCGATGCTGTCTGCGGCGGATTATCCGGTGACGCTGTGGAGCGGCTTCAACCTGCCGCCAATCGTGTCGCCGAGCCGCGAGCTGCACGCGGCCTTGTGGAACGCCCACCGCGCGCTCGCCTTCGTGCTCTTCGCGCTGGTGCTGCTCCACCTCGCGGCGGCGCTGTTCCACGCGCTGGTGCGGCGCGACGGCGTGTTCCAGCAGATGGCCGGGGGCCGGAGCTGAGCGACGATGAGCGCGGGCGGCCCGTCGCCGCCTGCGATCATCCTTCGATCCGGTAGTGGATCGGCTTGAACGCGTAGTTGTTGGACTGCTCAGCCGAGCAGGCGGTCAGGCCTACGACGAGGTCCATCTCCGCCCGGAGCACGATCCGGTCGCCCGCCTTGCTCTTCGGCGGCAGCACCTTCAGCTCGCCCGTCGTCCCGTTCACGTCGACATGCATGAAGATGTTGAACGCGATCGGGATGCGGTCGGGGCCGATCCCCCAGGGCTCGAGCGCGGCGACCAGATTGCCGTGGCACCCGCGGTGCGGATGCTCGTGGCCGTAGATGATGCGGAAGGTGTCGGCGCTGCACGGCGTCAGCAGGAAATCATGGCGGCCGACCGTATCCTCGACGATCTCCAGCATGATCCGGCTGCGGTTCGAGTAGAGTGGGTCGCCGGTCGTCAGGAAGATCCGCGAAGCGTAGTCGAGCGAGCGACCCGACGAGATCGCCTCGTCGAGGTCCTCGCGCGCGAAGGCGACCAGATCTGAGACCTGCTCGCCTTCCGGGTCGATCACAGTCAGCGTCTGTCCACGGGCGAGCTCGAACGCGGCGCCGGACCGCGGCGGAATGATCTGGAGGCTCACGCCGCGTCCTTGCGACCGGAGGGCTGGAAGGGGCAGCGCCACGCGCCGCCGACCCGCCGCCCACTGTACTGGCGCGCCTCGCTGCTGTCGCCGAAGTCCGCGAGCATAGGGTTCGGCGCGCCGTCCAGTTCGGCGTCGCGCTTGCGGATCGCCGCCTGAAGGGCCTCGTAGCGCCCGTCCTCGCGCAGCTTGCGGAACTGGTCGTGGAGGTTGAACACCAGCGTCGGCCGCTCGAACCGCCGGGCCGCCCGGCTCGCGCCGTCGTGCAGCCCGATGACGAAGCAGGCTTCCTGCTTCAGGCTGAAGGCGAAAGCGGAGGAGTCCGGATCCTTCGAGACCCGGCTGTCCCAACGATAGCGCCTGGCGTCCAGCCGGTGCAGCGCGTCGAGGCGCGCCCACAGCGCGGTCTCGAACGCCTTCTCGGACAGGCCGAGCGGACCGTCGAAGGTCGCGACGAAGGTCGCGAACATCGGGGTCTCCTCGCCGTACCAGTCGATGAAATCGTAGAGCTCGCGCAGAAGATCCTCGTCGTCCTCGCCGCTCAGGAAGTCACGACCGATCCAGAAACGGGTCTGATCGCGCTTCAGCGCAGATTTGGCGCCGACACAGGGGAACTCACTCTTCTCGACGAAGTCCCGAAACTGCTCCACCGGGCGGGGAGCCGACGCAACATCCAGCATGCAAAGCCCTTGACTCGTGGACTCCGCCAACGGGCTCAGCCGGGATTCGTTCCGCAAGGGGTGCGGTGATGTGGTTGGACAAGGAAGGGCAGGGCGGGGCAATCGGGCCGTCGCCGAGATTTCGTACGGACGCGCGGCTCGCGATGGTCCTCAGTTCTCCCGGTCAAAACGCGCCTTCGCCAGGTGATCCGTCACCGCGGTGATGAAGGCGCGCAAGCGATTGAGCCGCTTCAGATCACGGTGATAGCCCATCCAGATCTCCCGCCCCGGCGGCTCTTCCGGAAGCTTCAGCCGGCGCAGGTCGGACATCTGGTCGCCGACCGGTCTGGGCAGAACGGCGATGCCGACGCCTTGCGCGCTCATTCGCCCCTGCACGTTGCGATTGTTCGACCGGAGGATCGCCCTTGCGTTCGGAAAACACTTTCCGAGCCATTCGATGTCCGGAAACTGGCCGGTCGACGTGTCATGGGTGATGAGCCGGAAGCCCGCGCCGTCTCCGAACACAGGCTCGGGCGCGTCCGCTGCGACATAGACCCCATAGGGCAGGCGCATCAGCCGGCGCTGCACCACGTCGGGCGGGTCGAACGGAACGATCCGGAAGGCGATGTCGGCCTCCCGCTGGGCCAGGCTGAAAAGGCGGGTGCCGGTCAGGATCTCGAGATCAACGTCCGGATAGGCTTTCGCGTAACTGTCGATGATCGGCGGCAATACATAGGCGCCGAACCAGTCGGCCGACGAGATGCGCAGGCTGCCCTGCAGCTTCTGCTCCTGCCCCGCAAGCCGCCTTTCCATGGCGAGGGCGCCTTCCTCCATCTGCTCGGCCAGCGGGATGATGGCGGCGCCTTCTTCGGTCGGCACGAAGCCGTCGGCCGTTCTTTGAAACAGCGTCTGCCCGGTCGCCTCCTCCAGCGCCCTGAGGCGCCGGCCGACCGTCGGATGGCTCAGTCGAAGCGCGCGCGCGGCGCCTCCCAGGGTGCCTGACCGCGCGATGGCCAGGAACACCCGAACGTCGCTCCACTCCATCCGAGGGGCCCCCACGAAACTGAACGGAGATTGTACGACATCGTCAGTTATCGAACAAACCTGACTGCTTAGGTTCCTCCGTAGCGGCGGGCCGACACCGCGGGCCGTCCGGACGGGAGCCGGTGCGGTCCAGCGCTCGTCCCATCCCAATGGAACGGAGAGCGCCATGAAAACCTGGCTGATCACAGGGTGTTCGACTGGCCTCGGCAGGCGGCTCGCCGAGGCGGTCGCGGGCCGGGGCGACCGCCTCGTCGCCACCGCGCGCAACGCCGAGACGCTGAGAGAGCTCTGCGAGCGCCACCCCGACACGGTGCGAGCCATCTCCCTCGACGTCACGCGCCCCGGCGACGCCGCAGCCGCGGTCGCGCTGGCCGAGAGCGCGTTCGGGGGCCTCGACGTCCTCGTCAACAACGCCGGCTTCGGCTTCATCGGCGCGATCGAGGAAGCGGAGCCGAGCGAATACCGGCCTCTGTTCGAGGCGAACGTCTTCGGCCTGATCGAGACGACCCGCGCGGCCTTGCCCGCGCTCCGCAAGCGGCGAGGCGCCTGCGTCGTGAACCTCTCCTCCGGGGCCGGCGTCGCCGGCGGCGCCGGCTCCGGCTTCTACAACGCGACCAAGTTCGCCGTGGAAGGCCTCTCGGAGGCGCTGGCGCAAGAGCTCCGCCCCCTGGGGTTGAACGTGATCATCGTCGAGCCCGGGCCTTTCCGCACCGAGTTCCTGGGTCGTTCGCTGGCCGTCGCGGCGCGCGAGATCCCCGTTTACGCGGAGACGTCGGGCAGGAGGCGGGAGTACCGCCAGACTAATGACGGCAGGCAGGCCGGCGACCCCGCCAAGGCCGTCGCCGTGATGCTGCGGGCGATCGACGCCGAGCGTCCGCCGCTGCACCTGCCGATCGGGCCCGTCGCGCACCGGATCGCCGAGGACAAGCTGGAGTCCTTCCGGGCCGACATCGACGCCTGGCGCGCCCTGTCGATCGCGACCGACTTCGACGCGGCGAGCCCGGGAGCCTCGTGATGATCACCATGTACGTGACCTATGCGGGCGACGCCGAAACGCCCTTCGACCGCGCGCACTGGATCAACGCCCATCTGCCGCTCGTGCAGGAATGCTGGGGCCCGTACGGGCTCGAGCGCGTGGCCGGCTTCTTCCCGCAGGGGAAGGGCGGCGGCCTGATCGCGATCGCGACCTGCGACTTCCGGGACCGGGCCGCCATGGATGCGGCGCTCGCCTCGCCCGAGACGGCCCGGGTCATGGCCGATGTCGATCTCGTCACCCCCGTCGAGCCGCAGCGCAGCCTGGCCGTCCCGCTCTGAGCGGCGGGCGACGCTTTCAGCGAAGGAGGAAGGATATGGAGATCGGCTTCATCGGCCTCGGTTCGATGGGCTCCGCCATGGCGAGGAACCTTGTCGCCGCGGGTCATCGCGTGCGGGCCTGGAACAGGTCGGGCGGCGCCATCGAGGGCGTCGCCATGCTGGGCGCTCCGGCCGAGGCATTCGACGCGGACGCGGTCATGACGATGCTCTCGGACGACGCCGCGATCCGCAGCGTGATCCTCGACGCCGGCGTGCTGGCAGCCGCGCGCCCCGGGCTGACCAACGTGGTCTGCTCGACCATCTCGGTCGCGTTCGCCCGAGAGCTTGCCGCGGCCCATGAAAGGGCCGGGATCGGCTTCGTTTCGGCGCCCGTGCTCGGCCGCCCGGACGTCGCCGCGAAGGGCGGCCTGAACGTCCTCGTCGGCGGCGCGCCGGCGGCGATCGACCATGTGCGGCCGCTGCTCGAGGCGATAGGCAGCCGGATATGGCCGCTGGGCGACGAGGCGGCCGCGGCGAACGCCGCAAAGATCGCGGTCAACATGATGATCGCCATGGCGATCGAGGCCATGGCGGAGGCCGTGGTGCTGACGGAGGCTAACGGCCTGCCGCGAGCCGCCTTCTTCGAGCTGATCCTAGGCACGCTGTTCGGCAGCCGGCCTTACCAGAGCTACTCCGCCAACATCGCCGCGGGATCGTACGCGCCCGGCTTCAAGGCGGAGCTGGGCCTCAAGGATCTTCGCCTGGCCAGGGAGGCGGCGGGTTCGGCCGGCCGCACGCTGCCGATGCTCGACGCCGCTCACGCGAGGATGGCCGAGGCGGTCGCCGCCGGCTGGGGTCAGCTGGATTGGTCGGCGATCGCGAAGTTCACGCTCGAAAGCGGAAGCCGCCTCGGGAGCGCTCCGGCGGAGCGTCTTTCGGCTTAGCGAGCGACCGCCGCGAAAAGGTCCCGATCGCCGCCGGGACGAGCGCCTTCCGAGGAGTGTGGCCATGAGCTTCTGGAACGACACGCCTGCAAGAACCGTCCCGCGCGGACATTTCTGGATCGCCGGAGACCGCGTCGAGCTGGCCGGCAAGACCTATCAGCGGGGGCCGCTGTTCGCCGAGTGGGAGACCCCGGAGCAGGTCACCCGACCCTGGCCGATCGTGCTGGTGCATGGCGGCGGCTTTCAGGGAACGGAATGGCTCGACACGCCGGACGGGCGGCCGGGCTGGGCGCAGCGGCTGGTCGAGGCCGGCTACGCCGTGGTGATCGTCGACCGGCCGGGCCATGGCCGTTCGCCGTTTCATGTCGACACGATGGGACCAATGGGCCCGCCGTTCTCCTACGAAGGCGGCCGCGACATCTACTTCCCTTCGAGCTGCGCCGAACGGCACACGCAATGGCCGTTCGCGCCGGACGACGAGCGCGCGATGGACGAGTTCATCGCCGGGTACGGGCCGCTGCCGGCCGACCTCGCCCTGTCGGAAGACATCGAGGCCGATCGCCTCGCCAGGCTCCTGGACCGGATCGGCCCCGCCATCCTGCTGACCCACTCCGCTTCCGGGCCGGTCGGCTGGCTGGTCGCGGACCGTCGGCCGGGGCTGGTGAAGGCGATCGTCGCGGTCGAGCCGATGGGCCCTCCGTTCGCGGACATCCCCAATATCGGGACGCTGACATGGGGCCTGACGGCGCCGCCCCTGTCATGGGAGCCGCCGGCGAAGACGCCTGCGGAGCTGCGTGAGGCGCCGCTCGGGAGTCGCACGCTGCCGTCTCTCACCGGCTTGCCGATCGTGGCCGTGACGGCCGAGGCGTCGGCGTTCGCCGCCGCCAGTCCGCCGGCGATCGAGCAGCTGAAGGCGGCGGGAGCGGCCGCCGAGCTTCTCCATCTCCCCGACCATGGAGTCCGCGGGAACGGCCACGGGCTCATCTACGAGAAGAATTCCGACGAGGCGCTCGCTCCGGTGCTCGCGTGGCTCGATCGGACCCTCTGCGACAGAACTTCGCCGCCTGACGCGGCGGACGCTGCGGCGCAGCCGCCCTCGCGCTGCTCGTAGCCAACGACGCGCCGGAGACGCGAGCGCGCGCCGGCTGCGCCTTCTCGACCTCAAGACCTGTCGAAAGGATCAGGACATGATTTCCTCCATCTTCAAACGCCTGGCGCTGGCCCTTGTGCTTGTGAGCGCCCATCAGGCCGCGCCGCAGGCCGCTGTTCCGGACCCGGTCGAGCAGGCGCAGCCCGCGGCCGAGGAATTTCCCGTGCCGGAGGGGTTCACCTCGGGCTTCCGGGAGGTGGACGGGGTGAAGCTGCACTACGTCCAGGGCGGGTCGGGCCCGCTCGTCCTGCTGGTCCACGGCTTTGGACAGGCCTGGTACGAGTGGCGCCAGCTCATGCCCCTGCTGGAGAGACGCACACCGTCGTCGCCGTGGATCTGCCCGCGCTCGGTCTGTCGGAGCCGCCGAAGTCCTATGCGGGACAGGACGTGGCCGTGCTGCTCCACAAGTTCGCCAAGAGCTTCAGCCCGAGCGAGCCGTTCGATCTGGTCGCGCACGACATAGGCATCTGGAACACCTTTCCCATGGCCGTGCAGCACCAGGGCGACATTCGCCGGCTCGTCTACATGGAGGCGCCGATCCCGGATCAGCGGCTCTACCAGTTTCCCGCCTTCACGCCCGACGGTGAATCGCTGGTCTGGCACTTCAGCTTCTTCGCCGCCGGCGACCTGTTGCCCGAGCGACTGGTGACGGGCAAGGAGCGCTTCTTCCTCGAGCACTTCATCAGTCAGCACGCCACGAACAGGCAGGCGTTCACGCCGGAGCTTTTCGATCTCTACGGCCGCTCCTACGCGAAGCCGCGGACGCTTCACGGCAGCTTCGAATACTACCGCGCGCTCAACGAGACGGCGCGCCGCAACGCGCCGCTCGCCGCCACCAAGCTGACCATGCCGGTGCTCGCGATCGGCGGGGGCGGCCATGGCGGACTGGGCGCGCTGCAGGGCGACCAGACCCGCGAATACGCCACGAATGTGCGCGCGGAGGTCCTGCCCGGCTGCGGCCACTGGCTGCCGGAGGAGTGCGCCGGGACGCTCAACCCGATGGTGGTCGGGTTCCTGGCGGCGAAGTGACTCCTCGCGGGCGGCAGGTCCGGATCGAGACCCGGACGAGGGGGCGGCGGCGAAAGGCGGAGCGGCTGGTCGCCGCGCTCCCGAAACAGGGCCTCATCATGAAGTGAACGGCGCCCCGGCGTCATCGCGCCGCCGCCGCCCTAGGTGTGGCGGCGGATCGCGAGGCTTCGGAAGGAGGCGGACGGATGATGACGAGGCGCTACGTTCTGCAGGCGGGGGCGGCCGGCGCGGCGCTGCTGGCCGCCGGCCCGGCTTTCGCGGAGGCTGCGATGGAGATGCGGGCGATCCCCTCCACCGGCGAGAAGATCCCGGTGATCGGCATGGGCACCTCGGGCAGTTTCGAGGTCGCGGCCGGATCGGACGAATACAAGCAGCTTCAGGAGGTTGTCCGGATCTTCTTCGCCGGCGGCGGAACCGTGATCGACACCGCGCCGACCTACTCCAACGCGGAGGATATCCTCGGCGCGATCCTGGCCGAGCAGGGGCTGCGGCCGAAATGCTGGCTCGCGACCAAGCTGTCCGGCGTGAGGGGGCGTGACGAAGGGCTGGAGCAGTTCGAATCCACGCTGAAACGGCTGAAGACCGACAAGGTCGAGCTGCTGCAGGTCCACAATCTGCGCGACGTCGAGACCCAGCTCGCACTGGCGCGCGAGCTCAAGAAGGAGGGCAAGGTCCGCTATGTCGGCCTGACGCACTATCTCGAATCCGCGCAGGACGAGCTTGCGGAGCTGATGCGCCGGCACAAGCCGGATTTCCTCCAGATCAACTATTCCGTCGGGGCCCGGGGCGCCGAGAAGCGCGTCCTGCCCGAGGCGCGCGAGCTCGGGGTCGCGGTGATGATCAACCGGGCCTTCGAAGACGGCAGGCTGTTCTCTCAGGTGAAGGGCAAGGAGCTTCCGGGCTGGGCGAAGGAGGCCGGGATCGGCTCCTGGGCGCAGGCCTTCCTGAAATTCGCGCTCAGCGACCCCGCCGTGACGGTGGTCATCCCGGCGACCGGCAAGCCGAACCGGCAGGCAGACAATCTGCAGGCGGGCAGGGGACCGACGCTCGACGCGAAGCAGCGCCAGTCGCTGATCGAGGCGGTGGGTTGATTCCGAGGCCGCGCGGCGCCGCGGCGGCGATGCGATGACGGCGGCAGCCGCGCCTGAGGCGCGCAACCCGTTCGCGCGCTTCATCGAGGTGCGGTCGGGCGAGGGCGCGCTCGTCGTCTGGGGCGGGCTCTACATCTTCGCCCTGATGGCGGCCTACTACGTGTTGCGGCCGATCCGCGACAACATGGGCGTCGAGGGCGGGATCGAGAACCTGCCCTGGCTTTTCACCGCGACTCTCGTGGTGATGATCGCGATCAATCCCCTCTACGCCTCGCTGGTGCGGGCGCTGCCGAGCCGGGTGTTCATCCCCATCGTCTATCTGTTCTTCGCCGCCAATCTCGGCGTGTTCGGCGCGCTGATGACGCGCACCACCGGCGAGGCCCATCTGTGGCTCGGCCGCGCCTTCTTCATCTGGCTGTCGGTGTTCAACCTGTTCGTGGTGTCCGTGTTCTGGACGCTGATGGTCGATCTGCTCGACTCGGCCCAGGCGAAGCGGCTGTTCGGGCTGTTTTCGGCCGCCGCCACCCTCGGCGCGACGTTGGGCTCGACCATCGCGGCGAGCCTCGCCAGGACGCTCAGCCCCGGCATGATGCTCCTGATCGCGGCCCTGCTGCTCGTCTTCGCCGCCGCCTGCGTGCTGCGCATCTTCCGCCTCGCGCGCGATCTGCCGGAGAAGCCGCGGGCGGCGGTCGAGTCGAAGCCGATCGGCGGCGGGGTGCTGTCGGGTCTCGCGCATGTCGCGCGCTCCCCCTACCTGATCAATATCGGCCTTTACATCCTGCTCTACGCGACGACGTCGACCTTCCTGTATTTTCAGCAGGCGGCGCTCGCGAAGGCCTACTTCCCCGACGGCGGCAGCCGCACGGCCTTCTTCGCCTCCGTGGACCTCGCGGTGAACGTGCTGACGCTCGCGGTTCAGCTGTTCCTGACGGCGCGCGTCCTGCAGACGTTCGGAACGGCGCGCGCCGCGGCTTTCCTGCCGCTGCTCACGCTGATCGGCTTCGCGATCTTCGCGATCTGGCCGACGATCGGCGTGCTGGTCGCCTTCCAGGTGCTGCGGCGCGTCGGCAATTTCGGCCTCGCCAAGCCGACGCGCGAAGTGCTGTTCACGGTGCTTGACCGTGAGGACAAGTACAAGGCGAAGAACGTCGTCGACACGGTGGTCTACCGCCTCGGCGACCAGGTCGGCAGCTGGTCCTACGCCCTGCTCGCGTTGATGGGGCTCGGGACCGTCGGCGTATCGATCGCGGCCGTCCCGATCGCCGCGCTCTGGCTCGCCAATGGCTGGTGGCTCGGAACCCGCCACGACGCGATGGCCGCGGAACGCAGACACGACGCCGACGAGCCCGAGCCGCAGGGCGCCCCGGCCGTCGTCACCTAGGCGGCGTGACAAGAGGCGTCGCCCTGGTTCATCCCGCCTGCGGCGGCGTCCGGTAGCCCGGCGTCGCCGCCGCTCTAGCGGAGACCTCGGCGATGAGGTCGTCGAGCGCGTCTTCCGGCAGCGTCGCGATGCTGGCGAGATAGTAGGTCTCCCAGCCGAGCGGCAGAAACTCCAGGCCGAAACGCTCCGCCGCGCTGCGCGCCGCCAGGCCGGCGTCGGCGGCGCCCGAGGCGATCACCGCCGCTACGGCGTAGTGGGTGAACTCCTCCAGCTCATAGCCCGCGATGTCCGAGGGCTTGAGCCGGGCGTCCCCCAGCATCTGGTCGAACCAGATCCGCGTTCCGGAGCCCGGCTGGCGGTTGACGTAGCGGACGCGTCCGCCGGCGAGATCGGCGAGCGCCGCGACCCCCAGCGGGTTGCCCCGCGCGAGCAGCAGCCCCTGCTCCCGCATGAACAGCGGACGCACCACGAAGCCGGGGTTCTTCATGATGTCGGCGAAGGGCGGCCCGGCGTCGGCCGGCTCGACCGGGCCGCAGTGAAACCCTGCTGCGTCGGCGCGCCCCTGCACGAGGCGCATGAGCGCCTCGCCGCTCCCCACCACCGCCACATCCGAGAGCCCGAGGGCTGAGAGCGCCTCCATGAACAGGAGGTCGTGGCTGACGGCCAATGTCAGCTGGTGCGTGCCCTCCGCCAGGACGCCCGCGATGCTCCGGCTCAGGGCGCGAGTCTCGCGCGCGAGCGGAGCCTCAAGCGCTGAGGCGGCTCGGGCGAGCGCCTCGTGCAGGGCCCTGCCAACGTCGGTCAAGCCGGTGCCGTGACCGCGGATCTTCTTGACCAGCGGCCGGCCGGCCGCGGCCTCGCATTCCTTCAGCCGCGCCCACGCGGCCCGGTAGGACAGGCCCTGCCACTCGGCGACGCCCTGCACCGAGCCGGTGGCCATGACGGCGTCGAGCAGGTCCTTCAGCTCGGCGATCGCGATCCGTTGCCCGCCGATCCGGATGGCGCCGCCGAGATGGAGGGCCACGGAGACCGGCGCTGCATCGGATGTCTTCTTCATATTGAGCCGCCCGTAACGTTCGATTAGGTGCTTGTGGTGGTTAAGCTGCTCGTGTTGCCGAGCAATGAAGAACGGGCGGAGAAGCGCGCGCGCGCCTCGCGTCGCGAGATGTGCGGATCATGGACAGAGCGCCGGCGGCTGATCTCGATGCACAGACTGTAGGGCTGACAGGGCCGGCCGTCGACGACGGCTGGCTGGCGCGCGTCCGCCCCGAGCCCGTCGCGAGGCTTGAGCCGCCGCTCCCCCGCACATACTGGTCTGCGCTTCCCAACCGATGGATCCTCGAGGGCGGGCTGAGGGCGTTCCGCGAGGATCTCGCCTGCGCCGGGCGTTCGACCGCGGCGCTGAAGCTCCTGGCGGTCGTCGCCATCGCGGCGGACAGCGAGCGATTCAGGGCGCCGGACCGCGCGTTCGCCGCGCAGATCACGCATGACGAGCTCTACGCGCTCGCCGGCCTGTCCCGCCCGCTGGTCGTCGCCGCCAAGAAGTTCCTGTCGGCCCGGGGGCTTGTCGAAACAGACCAGGACGCCTCGACGGGCCGGACGATCTATCTTCTCCAGGGCTGGGGCTCGACGTTCGGCAGCATCCATCACGCGGGGACGCCCGCTCGCGAGTCGATCTTCGGCATCGCCAGCCTTCGGAAGCTGTCATGCCGGCAGGCGAACACCCTCCGTGCGATGAAGGTCTACATGCTGCTGAGCGCGCTTCGCCGGGGGGAGGTGGACAGCGTCGTCACGAGCCGTGCCGAGATCGTCGACCTCACGGGCCTTCGCGAGGGCCATGTCGAGAGCTCCCTGGCCGAGCTCAAGAAACGCAATATGATCACGATGGACCTTCGCTCGGCGCGGGTCAGCGCCGACGCGGGCCGCTTCACGCTGCGCACATGCCCGTTGTGAACAGGGCGCCGCAGCGCAGGCAGCCGGTTCCGGATACGCCGGCTCGCAGGCCGTCTCCGTCCGCGCTGTCGGGGCGCTACGTCCGCATCGGGCCGACTGTCCCGAGACGCGACGCGGCGGACCTCTTTCCGGAGGTCAGCGGGCCCGCGGCCGAGCCGCTGTTCAGATATCTCCCCTCGGGGCCGTTCCCGGACGAAGCCGCGCTGCAGGCCGACATCGCGGCGGCGTCCGCCTCGCTGTCGACCGTGACCCTGGCGATCCGCGACTCCGCCACCGGCCGGACCGTCGGGCGAGCCTCCTATGTGCGGATAGAGCCGGATCATCGCTCGATCGGGATCGGCGGCGTCCTGTTCACGCCGGCGCTCGCCCGCACCTCCGGCGCCACCGAGGCCATGTATCTGATGGCCCGCCACGTCTTCGAGGATCTGGGCTACCGGCGCTACGAGTGGACCTGCGACGCCCTGAACACGGCCGCCCGGGACGCCGCGCTTCGCTTCGGCTTCCGTCCCGAGGGCGTGTTCAGGAAGAACGTGATCGTCAGGGGACGCAGCCGCGACACCGCGGTGTTCGCGATCGTCGACGACGAATGGCCACGCGTCAGGGCGGCCTTCCAGGCATGGCTCGATCCGACGAACTTCGACACAAGCGGCGTTCAGATCGCAAGGCTCGGCGAGATCAGGGAGAGGCTCTGACCGGCGCGCAAAGGCGGGCGACACCCGGTCAGCTGGCGGCCTTGACCTCAATCTTCTGCGGCTCCTTGGCCTCGCTGGTCTTCGGGAGCCGGATGGTCAGCACCCCGTTGCGGTGATCAGCCTCGATCCCGCTGGCGTCGACATCGTCCGGCAGCCGGAAACTGCGGCGGAAGGAGCCGAAGGACCGCTCCGAGAACTGCAGACCGGCCTCGTTCTTGTCGATCTCCCGCTTCTTCTCTCCCTTGAGGACCAGCATCCCTCCGGAGACCGAGACGTCGATCTGGGAGGGGTCGAGCCCCGGAACCTCCGCGGTCAGCTTGTACTCGTCCTTGGTCTCGGCGACCTCTATGGCCGGCGCGAAGACCGGGTGGCCGAACGCGCCTTCGAAGAAGCGCTCGACCGCCGGCAGCTCCATCGCGGAGCCCATCCGGTCGAGCAGCCGGTCGAAATCGCGCAGCAGGCTTCGGCGGCTCGACGCAGGGGCCAACTGAGACATCGTCGTCTCGACAAGTTCCTTTGACATGGCTTCGCCTCGCATCCGCGGCCCGGGAAGGCCGCTCGTACGCAATTGAGGCTGGTCCCCGGGGCGCCTGCCTTGATCTGCCGCAATGGGCGCGGCTCAGCACTCCGGCAGGTTGACTGCGAGGCCTCCGGTCGAGGTCTCCTTGTAGCGGAGGCTCATGTCGTGCCCGGTCTGCCGCATGGTCTCGATGCAGGCGTCGAGCGGGATGATGTGGGAGCCGTCGCCGCGTAGCGCGAGCGAGGCCGCCGCCACGGCCTTCACGGCGCCGATGCCGTTTCGCTCGATGCAGGGAACCTGCACGAGACCACGCACCGGGTCGCAGGTCATGCCGAGATGGTGTTCGAGCGCGATTTCGGCGGCGTTCTCGATCTGGTCGTTGCTGCCGCCGAGCGCGGCGCAGAGGCCGGCGGCGGCCATCGCGGCGGCCGAGCCGACCTCACCCTGGCAGCCCACCTCGGCGCCGGAGATCGACGCGTTGGTCTTGATGATCCCGCCGATCGCCGCCGCCACGAGAAGGAAGTCGCGCACGCCCTGCGCGGTCGCCCCGACGCAGTGGTCGCGATAGTAGCGGATGACGGCCGGCGTGACGCCAGCGGCGCCGTTGGTCGGCGCGGTGACGATGCGGCCGCCCGCGGCGTTCTCCTCGTTCACCGCCATCGCGTAGACCAGCAGCCATTCGGTGGCGCTGTGCGGCTGCGCGCTGTTGCTGCCCCTTTCGGCGAGCAGCGACTGGTGGATCGCGCGGGCGCGGCGCCGGACGTTCAGGCCGCCGGGCAGCACGCCTTCGGTTGCGAGGCCGCGGTCGATGCACTGGTCCATGACCGACCAGATCCGGTCGAGCCCGGCGTCGAGATCGCGATGACCGGCGGCCATCTCGTTGGCGCGCTTCATAGCGGCGACGCCGAGGCCGGACGCATCGCCCATCTTGAGCATCTCCGCCGCGGTGGCGAACGGGTAGGGGCGGCTCGCGCGAGCGTCGTCGCCCTCGATCTTGGCCTGACCGATCTCGCGGTCGGTCATCACGAAGCCGCCGCCGATCGAATAGTATGTCTGCGCGAGACAGAGGCCGCCGGCGGCGTCGAAGGCGCGGAACACAAGGCCGTTGGCGTGGCCGGGCAGGGGCGGGCCGTAATCGAAGATCACGTCGCGCCGCGGGTCGAGTTTTGATGCGGGTGGGGCTGCCCTTCCTGCTGATCGCGGTCGCGCTCTACTTCGCCTTCGGCCCCCGGATGTCGGACATCGACGTGTCGGCCCGTCTGTCGCCGCGCGCCTTCGCGCTGTGCGCGGCGTTCCCCATCGGGTTCTACGACGGTCTGTTCGGCCCCGGCGCCGGATCCTTCTTCATGATCGCGATCGTCGCTCTTGCGGGTCTCGGGGCCCTTCGCGCCGTGGCGCGGACCAAGCTCCTCAACCTCGCCTCCAATATCGCGAGCCTGCTCGTCTTTCTGGCCGCCGGCACCATCGTCTGGACGGCCGGACTGGCCATGGCGGCCGGCGCCTTCGTGGGCGCGCGCCTCGGCTCGGCGCTGGCGCTGAAGCATGGCGTCGGGCTGGTGAGGCCCCTGCTTGTCGTCGTCGCGCTTGCGCTCGCGCTCAGGCTCATGTTGGATTCGAGCCACCCGGTCGGGGCGGCCCTCGCCGCCATGCTCGGCGCGCCGTCCTGAACCGACGGCCGCCGGTGGCCGAAAGGAAGGCGTCACATCCCGTGAAGACCCTTCGCCCAGGGTTCCAGATCATCGTCGGCCTCGCGGGCGTCCTGCTCGCCGCGCCGGCCGGCGCGGCCCAGACCGGCGGC
>NZ_JBJKEX010000447.1:0-2202 GCF_045505405.1 Hansschlegelia beijingensis
CGTGCCTCGCTGCGCCCGTGCTGTACCTGGCCGCGGCTGCGTTGCGGCCCCGGGGCTTCACCGTCTTCGGCCGCAGCCTGCGGATGCCGACCTTCCGCCTCGCGCTCGCCCAGGTTCTCGTCGCGATCGTCAACTTCGCCTGCGTCGCGGCCTGCATGCACCAGGCGCTCGCCGCGATCTCGGACGCCGGGTACGCGGAGGTCGCCGGCGCCTATGCGGCGGCCAACGCCGCGACCATGCTCACCCACGCGCCCGGCGGGCTCGGGGTGATCGAGACGGTCGTGCAGCGGCTGCTCCCGCAGAGCGACCTGATCGGCGGCCTGCTGGTCTACCGGCTGATCTACTTCCTGGGGCCACTCGCCATCGGCGCCCTGACGTTGCTCGGCGCCGAGATCTTCTTCAGGCGTCGCGCCGGCGGGTGATCCGCTTGTCCCGGCGGCGCAACAGCCACGGCGGCTCGAACGGACGCGCCGGGTCGAGCAGGCTGGTGCCCGGCACCGGGCGGGTGGAGCCACGGGTGCGGATCGCGTCGAAGGAGCGAAGCCCTCGCGCGCCGGTGTTGAGGCGCTCGATGGTTTCGACCAGCGAGCCGGTCTCGGCGAAGGTGGCGTCGAAAACCGCCTCGGGCACGCCGAGATGCTCCGCGAGCAGGTGGTTCCGCAAGGCGCCGACGGCCCGCCTGTCCGCTTCGTCCCGCGCTTCGATCGCGACGTCGAGCTCCGTGTCGAGCCCGACGGACCGGTTGTTGAGATTGGAGGAGCCGACGCGCAGCAGGCGATCGTCCGAGATGATGAGCTTGGAATGAATGAGGACCGAACAGTCCTTGTCGTCGCCTGGCACCACCGGATTGTAGATGCGGAACCGGCCGTGACGGTCGGCGCGGCGCAGGCGGCGGATCAGCCGGTCGCGGTTGCGTCCCATGATCTGGCGCTCGATGAAACCGTGCGAGGCGAGGCTGACGATCGCGATCACCTCGGGGCCGTTCGGCTCGCTGAGGCGGCGCTCCAGGACGTCGCCCAGGAAGGTCGCGGCGAAATACTGGGCCTCGATGTAGATGGTCCGCTCGGCGGCCCAGAGCATGTCCTCCGTCAGCCGCGCGGCCTCGTGGGCGCTTCGGCCATCGCCCCAGTCCGGCACCGTGCGCGCGATCGCAAGGTCGACGTCGGTGAAATGCGTCCGCGCGTTCTCCGGCCAGGGGAGCGCGCGCGGGACACATTCGGGGGATTCCCCCGTGCCCTTCTTCCAGCGCCAGCAGGCGTGCTCGAACACCTCGCGGGCGGCTTCGCCGTCGAACGCCACCTGCACGTCGTGGATCGGGCCGTAGAGGGCGCCGGCATGCGACCTGCGCCGCGGATCCCCGTGGCGGTGCTCATGGGTGTCCCAGCGGTTGACCGTGAGGTCGATGCCGCCCGTGAAGGCGATGGCGCCGTCGATCGCCACGATCTTCTGGTGATGGGCGGCGTAGAGCGGATGGGTCGTGTCGAGCCGGAGGCTGATGCGCGGGTGCTGCTGCCACTCCGTTCCGATCAGCAGCTCGGCGGTGCCGCTCGGACCATGCGCGACGGCCGAGCTCCAGACCAGCACGCGAACCTCGAGCTCCGGCCGCTCCTCGACGAGCTGGCGCAACAGGCGGCCGAGCGGCGGCGACTCCTCTTCGGAGACGTCGAGGCGCAGCCTTATTCTCGGGTCGAAGTCCCACCCGATGATCAGGATCGAGCGCCGCGCCGAACGCAGCGCGGTCTCCAGCGCGGCGAAATACTCCGCACCATGCACCAGCACGCTCATGCGGTCCGCGACGGCGGTTTTCCAGCAGTTCCACCCCGGCTCGAATGTCTGGCCGCGCGGCGCCTCGGGGGCGCTTGCGGGGAGGGGCGGTCGGTCGGCGGTCGGCTTGTCCACGTGATCCTCAGTTAGCCGGCGTGGGCCTCGGTCGGCTTCACGTCGGGGTGACTGATGTGGAGCGCGCGGATCAGCCGGCGAGAGGCGAGCTGTCGCTGAGCAGCCCGCCAAGCATGACGACGCCGAAGGCGAGGATCAGCGCCGCGGCTCCGACCTCCAGCACGGCCAGGAGCGCCGCGCCGAAACCCGGCCGGGAGGATGCGATCCGGAGCGCTGTCGCCTTGGCGCCCACCGCGAGAGAGGCGATCGCCGCGACCGTCAGGGCGGTTCCGGCCGCCATCGCCAGCGTCGCGAGCACGCCGG
>NZ_JBJKEX010000448.1:0-2160 GCF_045505405.1 Hansschlegelia beijingensis
CGAAGCTGGTCCCGACGCCGAGCCCGATCCCAGCCTAATAGCCCAACGCTTCGCTCGCCCCCGCCCTGCGATCAGTTCGAGCCGTGGGTGACGCCTTCCCAACAGCGGACTTCTTCAACACAATCGGTCACGAGCAGCCCGTCCCCCTCAGTGCGCCTCTTCCCAGTTCCCCGCAGCCCTTGCGTCCACCTGCAGCGGCACCCGCAGCGCCTGGGCGGGCAGAGGGGCCTGCTCCATCACGCGGCGGACGACCGGCAGCGTCGCTTCGACTTCCCGCTCGTCAACCTCGAAGATCAGCTCGTCGTGAACCTGCAGCAGCATCTTGGCTGAAAGGCCGGCCTCCTTCAGCGCCGGGGTCATGCGGATCATGGCGCGGCGGATGATGTCGGCCGCAGAGCCCTGGATCGGGGCGTTGATGGCGGCGCGCTCGAAATTGGCGCGCTCGGCCGGGTTCTTGGCGCGGATCTGCGGGTAGTGGCATTTGCGGCCGAACAGGGTGGTGACGAAGCCCTGGTCGCGGCAGGCCTGCTTTGTCGCCTCCATGTAGTCCCGGATGCCCGGAAAGCGCTCAAAGTAGGTCTTGATGTAGAGGCCAGCCTCCTCGCGGCCGATGCCAAGCTGGTTGGCGAGGCCGAAGGCCGAGATGCCGTAGACGATGCCGAAATTGATCGCCTTGGCGCGGCGGCGGGTGTTCGGGTCCATCCCCTCGATCGGCACGCCGAACATTTCGGAGGCCGTCATGGCGTGGATGTCGAGCCCGTCCTCGAAGGCCTGGATGAGCTGCGGGATGTCGGCCATGTGGGCGAGGATGCGGAGCTCGATCTGGCTGTAGTCGGCCGAGACCAGCTTCTTGCCCTCCGGCGCCACGAAGGCGCGGCGGATCTTCCGGCCCTCTTCGGTGCGGACCGGGATGTTCTGCAGATTGGGCTCGGTCGAGGACAGCCGGCCCGTGGTGGTGGCGGCGAGCTGGTAGGTGGTGTGCACGCGGCGCGTCTCGGGCTGCACATAGGTGGGCAGCGCGTCCGCGTAGGTCGCCTTGAGTTTTGAGAGCTGGCGCCAGTCCAGCACCTTGCCGGCGAGCTCCACGCCGCCGGCGGCGAGCTCGTCGAGCGCGCTTGCGGGCGTCGCCCAGGCGCCGGTCTTGGTCCGCTTGCCGCCCGGCAGCTGCATCTTGCCGAACAGGATGTCGCCGAGCTGCTTTGGGCTGCCGAGGTTGAACGGCTCGCCGGCGAGCGCATGGATGTCGGCCTCGAGCGCGCCCATGCGCTGCGCGAGCTCGCCTGAGAGCCGCGAGAGCAGCGAGCGCTCGATCGCGACGCCCTCGCGCTCCATGGCGGAGAGCACGGAAGGCATCGGCCGCTCGAGAGTCTCGTAGACGGTGGTCATGCCCTCGGCCACGAGCCGCTGGCGGAACAGGCGCCACAGCCGCAGGCTGACGTCGGCGCGCTCGGCCGAATAGGCGCTCGCGCGGTCGATCGACGCCTGGGCGAAGTTGAGCCGGGCGCGGCCCGTGCCGGTCACCTCCTCGAAGGCGATGCAGGCGTGGCCGAGATGGCGGCGCGACAGGTCGTCGAGCGCCTGGCCGCCGAGGCCGGACTCGAGCGCGTAGGACATCAGCATGACGTCGTCATAGGTCCTGAGCGTGATCCCGAGGCGGGACCAGGCGGTGAGGCCGTATTTGACGTCGTGGCCGATCTTGAGGATCGAGTCGTCCTCCAGCAGCTCCTTGAGCAGCGTGAGGGCTTCGTTGGCCGGGATCTGGCGCGCGAGCACGTCGCCGAGCTCGGAGGGGTTTTCGGACAGCAGATCGCTCGCCGCCGAGATGTGGCCGAGCGGGACATAGGCCGCGCGGTTCGGCGCGAGCGCGAGCGAGACGCCGACGAGCTCGGCCTGCATGACGTCGGGCCCGGTGGTCTCGAGCGCGAGGGCGACAAAACCCTGCTCCCAAGCGTCCTCGATCCATTCGCCGAGCCGGCCGACATCCGTGATGGTCTCATAGGCCGAGCGGTCGACCGCCCCGGAGGCCGCCTCCTTGCGGAGCTTTTCGGCGAGCGCCTGCGGGCTTGCGGCTTCCGCCGACAAAGGTGCACTTCTGGGTGACCTTCGTCGGCGTCAACCTGGTCTTCTTCCCGCAGCACTTCCTCGGACTCGCGGGCATGC
>NZ_JBJKEX010000449.1:0-2159 GCF_045505405.1 Hansschlegelia beijingensis
GCACGGCGACAAGGTCCGGCTTTACCGCGACGACCGCCAGGAGGTGATCCGGGTCGACGAGATCCTGCCCAACCAGCCGCTCGGCACGCATCTTTACGTGTGCGGGCCGGAGGGCATGATCGACGCGATCCTGGCGGGCGGCCGTGCGGCCGGCTGGCCGGCCGAGAACCTGCACTCCGAGCGCTTCCTCGCGCCTCCGGGCGGCGACCCGTTCCGGGCCGTGCTGGCGAAGGCCGGGATCGCGGTTGAGGTCGGGCCGCATCAGAGCCTGCTGGAGGCGATCGAGGAGGCCGGCGTCGACGCGCCCTTCCTGTGCCGCGGCGGGGCCTGCGGCCAGTGCCAGACCACGGTGCTGTCGGCCGACGGCGAGCTCGCGCACAACGACCATTACCTGACCGAGGACGAGAAGGCCCTGGGCCAGAAGATCATGACCTGCGTCTCGCGGCTGAAGGGCCGCGAGCTGGTGCTGGACCTGTGAGGATCAGGCCAAGCCTTTCCAACAAGCCGATTGAACGGAGCCGCCCGATGACGATCCAGTTCAAGACAGAGACGTTCCGCGACGACTTCACCTTCTCGAACTCGCCGGAGGCGATCCGCCGCTTCCCGTTCCCGTTCGACAAGGACGAGTACATGTATGCGGTCAACATCGAGCAGCACATGCCCGGGCCGCCGAAGTCGGCGTTCGAGTTCCCCGTCGACATCGACGAGCATTACGTCGCCGAGATGCACGACCGGGCGCTGGTGCTGAAGGAAGACCCGCTGCGCTGCCAGTCGCTGCCGCACATGATCACCGCGGAATGGGACCTGCTCGAGCTCCTGATGGAGTCGATGGCCAGGCACTATCCCGAACACTTCGGGCTGACGAAGGACGGCGGGCGCTGGCGCTGGATCAACCGGCCGCTCGGGATCGACCAGAGCTTCACGTTCGGCGACGCCGCGACGCTGCCCTGTCCGCCGATGGAGTACATAACGCGACAGTGCCAGGGCGATTTCTGCCTGCTCGACCAGCGCCAGGACAATCTCTGGATGGACGCCGGCATCGTCACCACCCAGGCGGACTGGTCGCTCGACTTCGACCTCGGCATGAACTTCATGGAATGGCACGGCCCGGTGCCGCTCGCGCATGATCTCGGCGTGTTCGACCGGGCGCTGAAGTTCCTGCTGAACCTGCAGCAGGGGCGTCCGGTGCGCCGCCTGAACTGGACGATGACAGTCAATCCGCGGCTCGACACCAGCCCGGAGAACTACCACCGGTGGGGCGTCGACCGCACCACGGTCACGCCCGACAATGTCGGCGACAAGGTGCATCTCAGGGTCGAGCTGCAGGCGCTGTGGCGGCTGCCGCGCTCGAACGCCATCGTGTTCTCGATCCGCGCCTACCTGATCAAGATGAGCGAGCTGGTGACGATCCCCAAATGGGGCCGCCGCTTCCACCGGGTGCTGAAAAGCCTGCCGCCCGAGCTCGCCGACTACAAGGGCCTGACCCGCTACCGCCAGACCACGGTGGACTGGCTCGCCAGACATGACGACGGGGCCCCGACCTCGCCGGGCTTCTTCCCGGACTGACCACGAAGCCTCCGCCGCCAGAAACCTCCAGCTCAAGAGGACGCCCATGGGTCCCGAAGACTTCCCGCGCAGGAACGCCCTCGTCAGCCGCCACCAGGCGCTCGGCTCCGCGCTCGACAGCGAGTGGAACGGGATGCCGATCCCGCAGAGCTATGCGACCGACCCCTATGAGGAGACCGCGATCGTCCGCTCGAAGGCGGGGCTGTTCGACGTCTCGGGGCTGCGCATGATCGACGTCACGGGGCCCGACGCGGTCAAGGCGCTGAACCGCATGCTGACCACCGACGTCGACCGGCTGCGGCCCGGCCAGTCGACGATCTCCAACATCGTCGACCAGAACGGCGCGCTGATCGACGACGTGCTGGTCTATCGCGACGGGCCGGAGGCGTTCCGCCTGAGCCATGGCGGCGGCCGGCTCGAGGAGGTCATCGACGGCTTCTTCCAGGGGCTCGACGCGCGCTGGGCCAAGGACGACGACGTCCACATCCTGTCGCTGCAGGGGCCGCTCGCGCTCGACATCCTGAAGCCGCACGCCGACTTCGACCTCGCGACGCTCAAATACTTCGAGCACCGCCCCGCAAAGCTGTTCGGCA
>NZ_JBJKEX010000450.1:0-2153 GCF_045505405.1 Hansschlegelia beijingensis
GGGCCGAGTTCCTCGATCAGAACGAGCGGGCGGCGGCGCGGCGCGCGAACGACGCCGGCCAGGTGTTCCGCAAGCGCGCTCCTGCGGTGTTCGCCGGCGCCAGGCGCATCTTCGACGTGGTGGAGGCCCCGGCGACGTTCGGCTCCGCCGCGATCGCGACCGATGTCTCCGAACTCGAGGACGTGCGGGCCGACCTGTCGCGCCAGATGGACGCCCATCGCCGCACGCTCGACGAGCTCACCACCGCGGTCGCCATCTTCGGGTCCGACGGCGCGCTGGTGTTCCACAACCAGGCCTATCGCCAGCTGTGGTCGCTGGACCCGGCCTTCCTGGAGACCTCGCCCAGCGACGCCGTGATCCTCGACCGCCTGCGGGCGGACCGGAAGCTGCCCGAGCAGGCGGACTTCCGCACCTGGAAGGCCCAGTTGCACGAGGCCTACCGGGCGATCGAGGCGCGCGAGCACTGGTGGCATCTTCCGGACGGCCGCACCTTGCGCGTGGTGGCGGCCCCCAATCCGCGCGGCGGCGTCACCTATCTGTTCGACGACGTCACCGAGCGGCTGGCGCTCGAGAGCCGGTTCAACGCGCTCTCCAAGGTGCAGCGCGAAACCATCGACCATCTGCAGGAGGCGGTCGCGGTGTTCGGCTCGGACGGCCGGCTGCGCCTGCACAACCCGGCCTTCCAGGCGCTCTGGGACCTCTCCGAGGAAGAACTCGCCGAGCGCCCGCACGCCGACCAGATCCTGACCGCCTGCGGCGCGCGCCACGCCGACGCCGAGCTCTGGCGCCGGCTCAAGATGGCCATGACCGCGATGCCGGACGAGCGCCAGCCGCTGACGGCGCGCATCGACCGTGCGGAGGGCGCGGTGATCGACGTCGTGACGCTGCCGCTGCCGGACGGCGGAACGCTCGCGACGTTCACGGACGTCACGGCGCGGGTGAACGTCGAGCGCGCATTGCGCGATCGCGCCGAGGCGGTCGAGGCCGCCGCCCGCCTGAAAGCCGACTTCACCAGCCACGTCTCCTACGAGCTGCGGTCGCCGCTCACCAACATCATCGGCTTCGGCCAGTTGCTCGGAGACCCGCGGCTCGGCGCGCTCAGCCCCAAGCAGCGCGAATATGTCGACCACATCCTGTCGTCGTCCTCGGCGCTGCTCGCCATCATCAACGACATTCTCGACCTCACCACGATCGACGCCGGCGCGATGGAGCTCGAGCTCGGCCCGGTGAACGCGCGCGACGCGATCGACGGCGCCGTGGAGGGCGTGCGAGACCGCCTGGCGGAAGCCGGGCTCGGGCTCGAGATCGACGCGCCGCCGAGCGTCGGGACCTTCGTGGCCGACGGCAAGCGGGTGCGCCAGATCCTGTTCAACCTGCTGGCGAACGCTATTGGCTTCTCAAAGCCCGGCCATGCCGTCAGTGTGAGCGCGGAGCGTACGCAGGACGCCATGATCTTCAGGGTCGCGGACAAGGGCAGCGGCATCTCGCCGGAGCTCGCCGACAAGGTGTTCGACCGGTTCGAAAGCCGCACCGCAGGGGCGGCGCATCGCGGCGTCGGGCTCGGCCTGTCGATCGTCCGCTCCTTCGTCGAGCTGCATGGCGGCTCGGTCGCGCTGGACTCCAGGATCGGAGAGGGCACGGTGGTGACCTGCCGCTTCCCGCTCCGCGCCATCAACTCCGAGGCTGCCGAATGAGAGGTCCCGCCGCGCGCACAAGGACGACGCTGCAGCCGGAAACCATGAACGAGGCGCGCTGGGAGGTGACCCTTCCGGACGAGGCCGCAACGGCGGCGCTCGCCGCGGTCGTCGCCCGCGCGCTGAAGCCCGGCGACCTGATGACGCTCTCGGGCGAGCTCGGGGCCGGCAAGACCACCTTCGCGCGGGCGCTCGTGCGGGCCCGGGCGGGCGACCCGGAGCTCGAGGCCCCGAGCCCGACCTTCACCCTGCTTCAGACCTACGACCTGCCGCGCGGCGTGATCGTCCACGCCGATCTCTACCGGCTGTCCGGCCCCGAGGAGCTCGACGAGCTCGGCTGGGAGGAGGCCGGGGAGGACGCGATCGTGCTGGTCGAATGGCCGGACCGGCTCGGCGCCGAGCTGCCGCCGGATCGGGGCCGAGGTCCAGCTCGAGGTCGAGCCGGTCCGGCGGCAGCTC
>NZ_JBJKEX010000451.1:0-2148 GCF_045505405.1 Hansschlegelia beijingensis
ACAACGCCGTGGGCGAACTCGTCACCGTTTCCGAAGCGGTCGTGAAGGTCGTGGTCGACGGCGAGCCGCTGATCACGGCGGCGTGGCAGCTGCGAGGGCGCGAAAAAAATTCGACATGCGGCGCTCGCTGCTGGCGCTCGATTCCTGGCTCGACGACACGGTCTGGCGCATCTGGCCCGGCTTTTCGCGGCAGTGGGACGGCGTGTGCGCGGCGTTCGACACGTTTCGGGCGCGCGGCTGGCGGCGCTGGACGGTGGAGCTCGCCTGCGAGGGGCTGACGCTCGGGGCGGCCGGCGCGGTGCTGCTGCTCGCGCTCGCGACGCCCGCCTTCCAGGACACGGTGGGCGACTGGCTGAACCGCGGCGACATCTCGGTCACCTTCCTCGACCGCCACGGCGTCGAGATGGGCAAGCGCGGCGTGATGCAGAACGACGGCATCCCGCTCGCCGAATATCCCGACCATCTGATCAAGGCTGCGCTTGCGACCGAGGACCGGCGCTTCTACCAGCATTTCGGCATCGACATCGCCGGCACGATGCGGGCGGTCGTCACCAACGCCAAGGCCAACGGCGTGCGGCAGGGCGGCTCGTCGATCAGCCAGCAGCTCGCCAAAAACATCTTCCTGACCAATGAGCGCACGCTGGAGCGCAAGATCCGCGAGGCGTTCCTGGCGCTGTGGCTCGAGCACCATCTGACCAAGGACGAGATTCTGAAGCTCTATCTCGACCGGGCCTATATGGGCGGCGGGGCGTTCGGGGTGGACGCGGCGGCGCATTTCTATTTCGGCAAGAGCGCGCGCGACGTGAACCTCGCCGAGAGCGCGATGCTGGCGGGGCTGTTCAAGGCGCCGACCAAGTTCGCGCCGCACATCAACCTCGCGGCGGCGCGCGCGCGGGCGAGCCAGGTGCTCGACAATCTGGTTGACGCCGGCTTCATGACCGAGGGCCAGGTGCAGCCGGCGCGGCTCGCCCCCGCGACGCCGGTTCCGAGCGCGCAGGCGACGAGCCCGGACTATTACCTCGACTGGGCCTATGCGGAGGTGCGGGGGCTTGCGCGCGACGGCGCGTTCCGGGGGCAGCGGGTGCTGACCGTCAGGACCGCGCTCGACCCGGCGCTGCAGCGCCACGCCGAGAGCGCGATCGAGCAGACGCTCCGGCAGTATGGCGAGCAGTACGACGTCGACCAGGCGGCCGCGGTGGTGATGGAGCCGGAGGGGGCGGTGCGCGCCATGGTCGGCGGGCGCGACTACGGGCAGAGCCAGTTCAACCGCGCGACCGACGCGCTGCGGCAGCCGGGCTCGTCGTTCAAGACCTATGTGTACGCCGCGGCGTTCGCCTCCGGCCGCTTCACGCCCGAGGCCTACATCGTCGACGCGCCGTTCTGCATCGGCAACTGGTGCCCGCGCAACTACGGCCGCCGCTTCGCCGGCCGAGTACAACTCATCAATGCTTATGCGAAATCTATCAATACTGTGCCTGTACGGCTCGCCCTGGCGATTGGACAGAAACCCGTGATCGATCTTGCGCATCGCATGGGCCTGCGCAGCAAGCTCGATCCGGGCCGCGCTTTCGCGCTGGGGGTCGAGGAGGTGACGGTGCTCGACCACACCTCGGCCTATTCCACCATCGCCAATGGCGGGCGCCGCGCGCCGCCTTACGCGGCGATCGAGGTGGCGGACTCCAAGGGCGAGCTGATCTGGCGCCACGATCGCGACACCAAGCCTCCCGAGCAGGTGCTCGCGCCTTACGTGGTCGCCGACATGACCCGGATGATGCTCGCCGTCACCGAGAACGGCACCGGCGGCCGGGCGCGGCTCGACGGCTACCAGGTGTGCGGAAAGACCGGCACGTCGCAATCCTACCGCGACGCCTGGTTCGTCGGGTTCACGGGGTCGTTCGTCGGGGGCGTCTGGTTCGGCAATGACGACTTCACCACCACCAAGGAGATGACCGGAGGCTCGCTGCCGGCCATGACGTGGAAGGAGATCATGACGTTCGCGCATCAGGGCCTGCCGCCGCGCCCGATCCCGGGGCTCACCGGGCCCGCCCGGCTGCTTGCCCGGCCCCTGTTGCTGGCCTTTCTGCCGGCCCTGCTGGCCCTGCTGCATCTCCTTGGTCATCTGCTCGAGCTTCTGCCGGAGCCGCCGCT
>NZ_JBJKEX010000452.1:0-2134 GCF_045505405.1 Hansschlegelia beijingensis
CGAGATGTTCGCGATGCCGCGCCCGCGCGGCTGAGGCCGCTCAGGGGGCGTCCCGGAACACGTCCGCAAGCGCGGCATCGCGAACATCTCGAACACGGCCGCGTAGTCGAGGTAGCCGCAGCGCGCGACCGCGCCCTCGCGGCTCGTGTCGAACAGCCCGTCCGTCAGGGCTGCGTCGTCGATATGGACCCCGACGACCTGGCCCGTCACCACGAACCGCCCGGCGGAGCGGCCGGCGAGATCGTGCAGTTCGGTCACGTTCAGCACCTTGCATTCGAGCGCGGCAGGGCTGAGCGCCACGCGGGGCGGCTTCACCAGCCGGCACGGCGCGGTCTCGAGGCCGGCGCGCTCGAACTCGCTCTCGCCAGCGGGAAGCGGCGCGGAGCTCACATTCATCGCGTCCTTCAGGGCGAAGCTCACGAAGTTGCAGACGAATTCCCCGGTCGCCTCCGCGTTCTCGACGGAGTGCTTCCGGCCCGCCGACGAGAACATCACCATCGGCGGATCGTCACAGACGCCGTTGAAGAAGCTGTAGGGCGCGAGGTTCGGCCGCCCCGCCAGGTCGACGGTCGAGATCCAGCCGATCGGACGCGGCGCGACGATGGCCTTGAACGGATCATGCGGCAGGCCGTGTCCGGCGCGGGGCTCGTAGAACATCGTCACGCGCTCCAGCGGGTGACGATCTCCGACAGCGCCGGACGCGGGCGGTCCGGAAGGCGCTCGGTCGGCGTCCCGATATGGATGAAGCCGGCGAGCTTCTCGTTCGGCTTGAGGCCGAGGATCTCGAGCGCCCGAGGCTCATAGGCGGCCCAGCCCGTCACCCACTGCGCCCCGTAGCCGAGCGCGTTGGCGGCGACGGACAGGTTCATGCAGACGGCCCCGGCGGAGAGCACCTGCTCCCATTCCGGGATCTTCACATGCGGCGCGGCGCAGCTCACCACCGCGACCACCAGGGCGGATTGCGAGAACGCGTTGGCCTGCTGCTGCACGCGCCCCTCGGGGACGTCCGGATCGAGCTCCTTCAGCAGCGCGGCGAGCCGCGCGCCGAGGGCGGCGCGCCCTTCCCCTTCGATCAGGATGAAGCGCCAGGGCGCGAGCTTGCCATGATCCGGCACGCGCGCCGCGAGCGTCAGCATGCGGTCCAGTTCGTCGGTCGACGGGCCGGGTTCAGCCAGCGCGTTGGCGGGCACGGAGCGACGCGAGCCGAGCAGGTCCAGGGTCTCGTTCATGACCTCTCCTTAGGGGCGGCGGCCGGATGGCTGCGACGCGGGGGCTGCGAGGATCATGAGCGTTTACCGGTGTTCGGCCCCGCGCGCCAACGACGCGCGCAGGCGTCGCCTTCTCATCCCGCGCCCCGGCGTGTAGATCAGGCGAGCCCTCACCTCAGGAAGGCCCTGGCTTCGGCCACGGCCGATCGCTCCCGCAGCGGGATTCGAGCCATTCCGCATCTCCCACGATCGAGCTGTCCCGTCGCGGGCCCTGTCGCGGCTCGCCATGGCGAAAAAGTCCGCGTGATCCGCCGAGTGACGATCTTGCCAGCCGCGGCGGCCGGTGGCATCGCTCCACGCATGGGCCGCATCCTGCATCGCGCTCTGGCGTCCGTTCTGCTGGCGGTCAGCGTCCAGGCGACCGCCGCCGCGGAAGACCGCTCGCCGGGAATGGCCGACGAGGCCGAAATCATGCGGCACCCGCACGCCGCCCAGCATGACATGGTCGCCCGGGCCGAAGGCGTGCACGTCGAAGCCGGAGCCGGTCCGCACGTCGCCCTGGGCCAGGAAGGCCGCGCCCGCGCGCCGCAGCAGCGCGTCGTCGAACTGGTCCGGCGTCGTCAGCTTCAGATTGCGGGCCTCGCCGTCGAACATCGCCACCTCGTGCCCGGCCCACGCGAACAGCGCGCCGTCATCCGTGAAATCGTCGCGGCCTTCCGCCGCCGCGCGCTCATGCGCCGCGACGAGCTCCGCGTAGCGGAAGGCCTGCGGGGTCTGCAGCAGCCGGGCCCTGGCGCGGTCGAGCGTCTCGCCGCGGGCGCCCGTGTCGGTGACGAAGCATGCCCGACCTTCTGGCCCAGCAACTCCACGAAAATCGCCGCGGTCGAGCCTGTGCCGAGGCCGAGCTTCATGCCGGGCTCGACATG
>NZ_JBJKEX010000453.1:0-2126 GCF_045505405.1 Hansschlegelia beijingensis
TGTTGAGCCGGCCGGCGACGCGCAGGCCGCGGGAATCCTCGACGAGCGCGCTCCAGGCGCCGATCGGCTCCGCCGGATCGTGCTGGAACAGGAAGCGCACGCCGAGCGGGCCTCGGGCGGCGAGCGACTTTGCGAAGGCGCCGCGCTCCACCCGGTCGCGTCCGAGGTCGACCACGCCGAACAGCGAGGCGTAGCCCTCGACCAGGCCGTCGGCGGAGACCGCCGGCGCGACGGGCAGGCGCTTAAGTTCGGGCGCGTCGGAGCGCGCCCGGGCGAGCGGATGGGGCATGGCGGGTTCTTCCAGAAGCGCTATGACGCAGCGATGAGCTCAGCCACGACCAGCCGGGGAAAGGTCGCCGCCATCGCGCTGGCGGCGCTCGCCTGCGCGCAGACCCAGGCGATCGCCGCCGACCCCCGGATCCAGGAGGAGAAGATCCTCAATCTCGGGCTGTTCACGGGCTACGTCGTGGCCTGCAAGGTGGCGACCGAAGCGCAGGCCGCGGAGATGTTCGAGCGTTTGAGCGCGGGGCTCGGCGAGCTGACCGCAAAGGAGAAAAGACGCCTCGCCGCGGCGCGTCGCGCAGGCCGGCGGACGGAATGTCCGGAGGGTCCGCTGAAAACGGCCGTCGAGCGCGGCTGGGCGAACTATGCCGGCGCGAGCTTCAAGCCGGAGCCGCCACCTCCTCCGGAGAAGCCCGGGAGCGAGGAGAAGCGCTGAGCCGCGTCACCCTTCGGCGCGGCTCTGGCCTCGCGGCTGATAGCCGACCGCCACGCGTTTCTCGTCGTCGTCCAGGAAGGTCGCGGCGGTGACCCGGCGCCACAGCGCCTCGCGCTCGCCGGCCAGCGCCTCGACCGCGTCGAGGTCCGGCCTGAGCGTGAGCTCCGCGCCCCAGACGGGACCGAGCCATCCGGCGATCGACTGCGCGATCCGTGACAGCAGCGGCAGCGCCGTCTGGCGCCACAGCGCGCGGTTGGCCTCGCTGTAATTCGCGTAAGTCGCGTCGCCCGGAATGCCCAGCAGCATCGGCGGCACCCCGAAGGCGAGCGCGATGTCGCGCGCCGCGGCGTTCCTGGCCTGCAGGAAATCCATCTCCTGCGGCGTCAGCGCCATTGGCCGCCAGTCGAGGCCGCCGTCGAGCAGCAGCGGCCGCCCGGCGTTCGCGGCCCCGGAGAACTGAGCCTCGAGCTCCGCCTTCAGCCGCTCGACCTGATCGTCCGAGAGCCCCTGCCCTTCCGGCCCCTTGTAGACCAGCGCCCCGGAGGGCCGGGCCGCATTGTCGAGCAGCGCCTTGTTCCAGGCGGAGGCTGCGTTGTGCAGGTCGACCGCCTGCGCGGCCGGCTCGAGCGGGCTCAGCCCGTAATGGTCGTCGAACGGGTGGAACAGCGTCAGGTGCAGGATCGGCGGCGTGGGCTCGGCGCGCTGGTCGAAGCGCGAGACCTCCGCGCCGACGCGGTATTCATAGGCTTCCGGCCAGCCTTCCGGGTCGGGCAGCACCCGCATCCGGTCCGGCCGCAGCACGTGCAGTTCGCGCGGCTCGCCGTCCAGCGTCACGGCCTCCAGATAGGCGTCCCCGGAGATCAGCAGATGCGAGACGAGGGCTTCGACGAGCCCGGCCTTGCCCTGGCGCGGATTTGGTCGCCCCAGCAGGTCGAGCAGCGGGTGGACGTCGAGCTCGCGCTCGCCTTCCGTGAGGATGAGCGGCACGCCGCCGGCGGCTTCCGCCACCATCCGCACCGCGCGGTGAACCACGGGGTTCCGCTGGTAGCCCTCGCGGGCGAGCGTCGCCGGATCGCGCGCGCTCCACACCGCGCGGCCGCCTCCGTGCAGAGCCGCAAAGGCCGCGAAGCCCCGCTCTTGGCCTCGAGCCGCCGCCGGAACAGGCGCGCAAGAGCAAAGGCCATGAGGCCCTCCCGATGTTCCGAGTTGAGACCGGCCCGCGGGAACAAAGCCCGACGGCCCCACGTTTCCGAGATGAGCTCCAGGCGAACGAGACGTTCGCGATCAGGAGGATCCTCGCCATGACAAACAAACTTCTCGCGCCGATCTTCGCAGCGGCGCTTCTCGCCGCTCCCGCGGCCCTCGCCCAGAGCGGCGGCGGCTCCGGAGGCGGATCAGGCGGCGGCTC
>NZ_JBJKEX010000454.1:0-2116 GCF_045505405.1 Hansschlegelia beijingensis
GGCGGCCGGCTGCCGCTCGACGTGCTGACCGGGGACGCGATCCGCTTCGCCCGCGAAGGCGCGCCGGTGTCGCGCAGCCAGGGCCGCACCGTGCCCAAGGCCTGGGAGGATCTGATCGAGGCGCCGGGGTTCCGCGAGACCTTCATGCGCGACGGCAAGCTGCTCGCTGAGGGCGAGATCCTCGTGCAGGCGAAGCTCGCCGACACGCTCGAGCATCTGACGCGCGCCGGGCTGCAGGATTTCTACGAAGGCGACGTCGCGCGCGAGATGGCGGCCGATCTCGACCGCATCGGCGCGCCCGTGTCCCGCGAGGATTTCGCCTCCCACCGCGCGCGCCTGCTGCCGCCGCTCGAGATGCGGGTGCGCGGCGGGACCATCTACAACGCGCCCCCGCCGACCCAAGGGCTCGCCTCGCTGATCATCCTCGGCCTGCTCGACCGGCTCCAACTGCCGGAAGACGGCAGCGCCGGCTTCGTGCACGCGCTGGTGGAGGCGACGAAGCGCGCCTTCCGGATTCGCGATCACGTTTGCGTCGACTACGACCGGATTCCCGCCGATCCGCAGAGCTTCCTTGCCCCCGAGCGGCTCGACCGGGAGGCCGCGGCCATCGACCTTGGCCGCGCGGCGCCGTTCCCCGCCCCGAAATTCGACGAGGGCGACACGGTGTGGATGGGGGCGATCGACGCCGAGGGCAGGGCGGTCAGCTACATCCAGAGCATCTTCTGGGAGTACGGCTCCGGCTGCGTGCTGCCGGGCGCCGGCGTGCTGATCCAGAACCGCGGCGCGGCCTTCTCGCTCGATCCGCAGGACAGCAATCCTCTGGCGCCGGGCCGCCAGCCCTTCCACACTCTGAATCCGCCGATCGCGGCGATGGACGACGGCCGGGTGATCTCCTACGGCACGATGGGCGGCGAGGGACAGCCGCAGACCCAGGCCATGACCTTCGCGCGCCATGTCTGGCTGAAGCGCTCGATCGAGGACGCGCTGGCGGCGCCGCGGGTGCGCCTGGGTCGCTCCTGGGGCGAATATGACGCCTCGCTCAAATATGAGCCGCGCTTCGACGGAGAGACGATCGACCGGCTCGCCGCCATGGGGCATGAACTCTCGGCCTTCGAGGACGGCTTCAGCGACGAGGCCGGCCACGCGGGCATGATCGTGCGCGACGCCGCAGGCCGCATCGAGGGCGCGCACGATCCGCGCTCCGATGGCGGGGCGCTCGGCGTCTAGCGGCGGGGCGGGGAGCACGATGGCCTGATGGAGACCATCCTCACCAATGCGCGCCTGGTCCTGGAGGATCGGGTGGTCGCGGGCACGCTGATGCACGCCGACGGGGTGATCCGGGACGTCTCCGAGGGGGTCTCGCACGCGCCCGGCGCCATTGATCTCGAAGGCGACCTGCTCGCCCCGGGCTTGATCGAGGTCCACACCGACAATCTCGAGAAGCATTTCGTGCCGCGCCCGGGCGTCATCTGGCCGAATCCGCTCGCGGCGGCGCTGGTCCATGACGTGCAGATGGCGGCCGCCGGCGTCACGACCGTCTGCGACGCCGTCTGCGCCGGCGGCTACGACGCCGACAACGACTACCGGCGGGAGATCTTTCCCGACATGGTCGCGGCGGTGGAGCGCGGCGTCGCCGAAGGCGTCTTCCGCATCGACCACCGGCTGCATCTGCGGTGCGAACTGAGCGATCCCAACTTCGCCGAGGACGTCGCGCCTCACGTCGCGCGGCCGCTGGTGGCGCTCGCCTCCCTGATGGACCACACGCCCGGCCAGCGGCAATGGCGCGACGTGGCGACCCTCAAGCGCTTCATGGCCGGCGAGGGGCTCAAGGGCGCCGACGCCGACGCGCTGCTCGCCAGGCGCATGGAGCGCGGAGCGGCGGCCGCGGCCACGAACTGGCCTCATGCGGTCAGGCTGTTCCTCGAGCAGGGCATCCCGCTCGCGAGCCATGACGACACCACCGCCGAGCATGTCCGCGAGGCGGCTGCGGCCGGCTGCGTGATCTCGGAGTTCCCGACCACCCTCGAGGTGGCGCTTTATTCGCTCGGCGGCGTGAGCCCCAGAACCCCGGCCAACGGCCGTTTCTTCGTGGCCGAAAGCGCCGTGGTGGTGGGCG
>NZ_JBJKEX010000455.1:0-2047 GCF_045505405.1 Hansschlegelia beijingensis
AGCCCGGCGTCGCGTAGGTCGAGGCGAAGGGCTGCGCGTTGTCGAACCGGCTCGGCCCATAGCCGCCGCCCATGCCGCCGCCGAAGGTCGCCGGCGCCTCCAGCACGTCGACATCCGCCTCCGGCAGCTCATCGAGGAAGCGCGAGGGGATCGACGACTGCCACATGCCGTGGACGCGGCGGTTCGAGGCGAACCAGATCTTGGCGCGCCGCCGCGCGCGTGTCAGTCCCACATAGGCGAGCCGGCGCTCCTCCTCGAGGCCGGCGCGGCCGCTCTCGTCCAGCGAGCGCTGATGCGGGAACAGGCCTTCCTCCCAGCCGGGCAGGAACACGGTGTCGAACTCCAGCCCCTTCGCGCCGTGCAGCGTCATGATGGTGACGGCGTCCTCGCTCGGGCCGCGGTCGGCGTCCATCACCAGCGAGACGTGCTCGAGGAAGCCGCGCAGATTCTCGAACGGCTCCATGGAGCGCACGAGCTCCTTCAGGTTCTCGAGCCGCCCCTGGGCCTCCGCGGTGCGGTCCTTGGCCCACATGTCGGTGTAGCCGGACTCCTCCAGGATGATCTCGGCGAGCTCGGTGTGCGGCGTCTTGTCGATGAGCCCCGACCAGCGGTCGAAGGACATGATCAGGTCCTTGAGCGCCGCGCGCGCCTTGCCCTTCATCTCGCCGGCGTCGCACAGCCGTCGCGCGGCTTCCGGCAGCGTCACCTCGTCGGCGCGCGCGCGCTCGTTGATCAGCTTGAGCGCGGCGTCGCCCAGACCCCGCTTCGGCACGTTGACGATGCGCTCGAAGGCGAGCGCGTCGGCCGGGCTCGCCACGACCCTGAGATAGGCCATGGCGTCGCGGATCTCGGCGCGCTCGTAGAAGCGCGGGCCGCCGATCACCCGGTAGGGCAGCCCGAGCGTGATGAAACGCTCTTCGAACTCGCGCATCTGGAACGAGGCGCGCACGAGGATCGCCATGTCGTCGAGCTTGTGGCCCTTCGACTGCAGGGCCTCGATCTCGTCGCCGATCGCGCGCGCCTCCTCGCCGGAATCCCAGGATCCGGCGACCGTCACCTTCTCGCCGAGCTCGGTCTGCGGCCGCAGCGTCTTGCCGAGCCGCCCCTCGTTCTTGGCGATCAGATGCGACGCGGCGTTGAGGATATGTCCGGTCGAGCGGTAGTTGCGCTCCAGCCGGACCACCTTGGCGCCCGGGAAGTCGCGTTCGAAGCGCAGGATGTTCTCCACCTCGGCGCCGCGCCAGCCATAGATCGACTGATCGTCGTCGCCCACGCAGGCGAGGTTCTTGGAGCCCTGCGCCAGCAGGCGCAGCCACAGATACTGCGCGACGTTGGTGTCCTGGTACTCGTCGACCAGCATGAAGCGGAACCGCCGGTGATACTGCTCCAGCACGTCCGGATGGTCGCGGAAGATGCGGATCGGCTCGAGCAGCAGGTCGCCGAAATCGACCGCGTTGAGCTGCTTCAGGCGCGCCTGGTAGATTCCGTAGAGCTCGGCGCCGCGGCCGGCCGCGAAGGCCTGCGCCTCGCCGGCGGGAACGTCCTTCGGCCCGAGCGCGCGGTTCTTCCAGCCGTCGATCGCGAAGGCGAGCTGGCGTGCCGGCCAGCGCTTGTCGTCGATGTTCTCGGCCGAGAGCACCTGCTTGATGAGCCGGATCTGGTCGTCGGTGTCGAGGATCGTGAAGCTCGACTGCAGCCCCACGAGCTCCGCGTGCCGGCGCAGGATGCGCGTGCCGATCGAATGGAAGGTGCCGAGCCACTGCATGCCCTCGGCGGCCTGGCCCAGCAGCTTTCCGACGCGCTCCCGCATCTCGCGGGCGGCCTTGTTGGTGAAGGTGACCGCGAGGATCTCGGACGGCCGGGCACGGCCGAGCGCGAGGATGTGCGCGATGCGGGTCGTCAGCACGCGGGTCTTGCCGGTGCCGGCGCCGGCGAGCACCAGCAGCGGGCCGTCCAGCGTCTCGACCGCCTCGCGCTCGGTCTCGAGGCTCTTGGCCTCCTCGACCGTGATGACGCCCTCGTTGCCGACCTTCTGCATGGCGTTGGC
>NZ_JBJKEX010000456.1:0-2041 GCF_045505405.1 Hansschlegelia beijingensis
GCTGGCGCCCGCGATTCCATTCGCCGAGGCGCGGGGCATGCTGCCGCTGCCGGTTGCGGGCAAACGCCTGCGCACCTTCGGTCAGCGCAACCCCGCCGGCGGCGAGGAGCAGGGCGTTTCGTTCGCGGCTGCGCCGGGCGCGTCGGTGACCGCGCCCTCTGACGGGTGGGTCGTCTACGCCGGACCGTTCCGATCCTACGGGGAACTCTTGATCCTGAACGCCGGCGGCGGCTATCATATCCTTCTTGCGGGAATGGAGCGCATCACGGTCGGCTTGAATCAGTTCGTCCTTGCAGGCGAACCCGTGGGAACGATGCGCGGCGACGCGAACCTGTCCGGACAGGCGGCGACTTCCCCCACCGCACGGCCCGTGCTCTACGTCGAGTTCCGCAAGGATAGGGGAACGATCGACCCGTCGCCCTGGTGGGCCGGGACCCCTGGCGAAAAGGTAGGCGGATAATGCGGAAAGTTTCCCTGATCCTTTTCGGAGCGGTGATCGGCGCGTCTGCCGCCGGCATGGCCCTGCAGCCGCGCGCCTTCTTCGGCTCCGTCGCCGAAGCCGCCGGCGCGGCCGACACCTATCGCCAGCTGAACCTGTTCGGCGACGTGTTCGAGCGGGTGCGGGCCGACTATGTCGAGAAGCCCGACGACGCCAAGCTGGTCGAGTCGGCGATCAACGGCATGCTGTCGGGGCTCGATCCGCATTCCAGCTACATGGACGCCAAGGCGTTCAAGGAGATGCGCACCAACACCGACGGCGAGTTCGGCGGTCTCGGCATCAAGGTTCAGATGTTCGAGAACGCGATCCGCGTCGAGGGCGCGATCGACGACACCCCGGCCGCCCGCGCCGGCATCCGCGCCAAGGACGTCATCACCAAGCTCGACGGCGAGCCGGTGGACGGGCTGAGCTTGGAGCAGGCGGTCGACAAGATGCGCGGCCCGATCAACACGCCGATCACGCTGACCATCCAGCGCGAGGGGCAGGAGAAGCCGCTCGAGGTCAAGATCGTCCGCGACAAGATCAAGCTCGACTCGGTCAAGTGGGAGCTCGCCGGCGACGACATCGGCTACATCCGCGTCAGCCAGTTCAACGCCACCACCTTCGAGGGCCTGAGCAAGGCGATCGACCAGATCTCCGACAAGGCAGGCGACAAGCTCAAGGGCTACGTCATCGACCTGCGCAACAATCCGGGCGGGCTGCTCGACCAGGCGATCGCCGTGTCGGACGCGTTCCTGGAGCGGGGCGAGATCGTCTCCACCCGCGGCCGCAACCCGGACGAGTCGCAGCGCTTCAACGCGCGCTCGGGCGACCTCGCCAAGGGCAAGCCGGTGATCGTGCTGATCAATGGCGGCTCCGCCTCCGCGTCGGAGATCGTGGCCGGCGCCCTGCAGGACCAGAAGCGCGCGACCATCCTGGGCACGCGCTCCTTCGGCAAGGGCTCGGTGCAGACCATCATCCCGCTGGGCACCGCCGGCGCGATCCGGCTGACCACCGCGCGCTACTACACGCCCTCCGGCAAGTCGATCCAGGCCAAGGGCATCATGCCCGACATCGAGGTCGGGCAGGACGTCCCCGACGACGTCAAGGGCAAGGACGAGACCAAGGGCGAGGCGGGCCTGAAGGGCCACCTCAAGAATGGCGAGCAGGAGCAGTCCGGCTCTTCGGCGTACATCCCGCCGGAGCGGAAGGACGACAAGCAGCTGAACTACGCATTCGACCTGATGCACGGCATCCAGTCGAACGCCAACTTCCCGCCGCAGAACAAGACCAGCGCGAACTGAGGCGCGGTCGCCACGCTCTGACGCATTCACGGCCGTCGGGAACCAAGTTCTCGGCGACCGCTTCGCGAATCCGTTAGACTCGTCCGCGATCGGCGGGCCTCATGACGCAGGACGACCTCGAAAAGCCGCTCATGCCCCGCGCGGGACGCAAGTCCCTGCGTCCGCGGTCGCGCGTCGACGGCGCCCTGGCGCTGGCCTGCGTGGTCGGTGCGACGCTCGCCTTCGTGGGCCTGTGGGCGATGCTGGCGGACGATCCGCT
>NZ_JBJKEX010000045.1:0-16470 GCF_045505405.1 Hansschlegelia beijingensis
CCGGCATGCTGCTGTTCATGCTGGCGATCATCTTCGTGCTCGGCTTCTTCATCGAGTGGATCGAGATCAGCTACATCGTCGTGCCGATGTTCCTGCCCTTGATGCTCGCGGACGGCGTCAACGTCGTGTGGGCCGCGTCGCTGATCGCGGTGGTGCTGCAGACCTCGTTCCTGACGCCGCCATTCGGCTGGGCGTTGTTCTACCTGCGGGGCGTGGCGCCGCCCGAGGTCTCGACGCTCGACATCTACAAGGGCGTCGTGCCGTTCATCGCGCTGCAGCTCATCGCGCTGGCGCTGGTGTTCAGCTTCCCCGGCATCGCGACCTGGCTGCCGACCGCAATCGGATGGTGAAAGCGACGATCGAATACGACGAACGACGAGACCGGTCTCCGGCCGACTGCGACCTGACCTCGTCGCAGTCGTTATCCGAGGCGACCCGCTAGCCGCCCCGGTCCGCCGCGGCGCGGTGGTCCAGACCTGTGGGAGCGATGCTGTCGGGATCGCTCCCACAGGTCGTCGCGCCGGCCAGCCACATTATTGATCGGATCGATCGGCCCCCGGGCCCGTTGGGAGACATGGGCCTTCCCGACGCATGGCTTCCGGATCTCTACATCGTCGCCCTGACCGGCGCAGGGCTGCTCATCGCGTTGGTGGTCTGGCTTCCGGTGGCGCTGCGGCGCCTCCCGCTGACCCTGCCGATCGTCTGCGTCGCCATCGGGGCCGCCCTGTTCGCGCTTCCCCAGGTGGGCTTCCACCCGCTGCCGACGCGCTATCCCGAGCTCACCGAGCGGCTCTCCGAGTTCGTCGTCATCATCGCGCTGATGGGCGCCGGTCTGAAGATCGACCGCGTGTTCGGCTTCCGCCGATGGTCGGTCGCGCTCAGGCTCATCGCGATCACGATGCCGCTGAGCATCGGGGCCATCACGCTGATCGGCGGATGGTGGCTCGGCCTTTCATGGACCATGGCGCTCTTGCTCGGGGCGTCCCTAGCTCCGACCGACCCTGTGCTCGCGTCCGACGTGCAGGTCGGTCCTCCAAAGACCCATGACGAAGACGAGGTGCGCTTCGGGCTCACCGCGGAGGCCGGCATGAACGACGGCTTCGCCTTCCCGTTCGTGCACCTCGCGATCGCGCTCGCCGCCTCGGCCGCGACCGGCGAGCCGTGGCTGGCGGAGTGGTTCACGGTGAACGTGCTGTGGGAGATCGGCGTCGGCATCGGGGCCGGCTACGCGATCGGGCGCGCGTTCGGATGGCTGACGTTCCATGTGCCGGCCGAGACCAAGCTGGCGAAGGCCGGAGACGGTCTCATCGCCCTGTCGGCCACGTTCGTGTCCTATGGCCTGACCGAGATCATCCACTGCTACGGCTTCCTCGCCGTGTTCGTGACGGCGCTGACGTTCCGGCACGCCCACCGGGATCACGAGCTCCACGTCGGCATGCACGAACTGTCCGAGCAGGTCGAACGGCTCGCCATGATGGCGCTGTTGCTGCTGTTCGGCGGCGCGCTTGTCAGCGGGCTGCTGGCGCCCCTGCAATGGGTCGACGCCGCGGCGGCGATCCTGATCCTTTTCGTGGTGCGGCCGATCGCGGGGCTGCTCGGGCTCCTTGGGCACCAGGCCAACTGGCGAGAGCGGCTGACGCTCGCGTTCTTCGGCATCCGAGGCGTCGGGTCGATCTACTACCTGGCCTACGGCCTCAACCATATGCCCGCGGCCGGCGCCGAACGCCTCTGGGCCACGGTCGGCCTGGTGATCCTGATGTCGATCCTGATCCACGGCCTCACGGTCACGCCGATCATGAGAAAGCTCGACCGGGTCCAAGGGAGAGACCCCGACCTCGATGACGATGATGACGACGCCGGCGGCGCCGGGGAATCCGAGGCCCCCGCCAAGGCGGCGCCGGCTTGAGGCGGCGTCCCGTCGAGGCGATCTGGCGCTGTCGGAGGTGAACTCCCCCTGAATCTCTTGCGCAGTCGTGATGCCAGCTTGGTTGACCCGAGGGTCACGGGCTCATTTATGGGGGCGAACCCTCCCAAACGAGCCGCCATGACCCTCGCCCCGCTGCGCCGTCCCATCTCCATGCTCCGCGCCTTCCTCGACAGCGAGGCCTCGGGCGGCATCGTGCTGATGGCGGCCGCAGCCGCGGCTCTCGTCGTTGCGAACTCGCCGCTCGGCGCGACCTACGAGGCGGTCCTCCACGCCTATCTCGGCCCCCTGAGCGTGGCGCACTGGATCAACGACGGCCTGATGGCGGTGTTCTTCCTGCTCGTCGGGCTAGAGATCAAGCGCGAGATGCTCGACGGCCAGCTCTCGACCTGGTCGCGGCGGACCTTGCCGGGGGTCGCCGCGCTGGGCGGCATGGTGGTCCCCGCGCTGATCTACGCCGCGTTCAACTGGAACGACCCCACCACGCTGCGCGGCTGGGCGATCCCGGCCGCGACCGACATCGCCTTCGCGCTCGGCGTGCTGTCGCTGCTCGGCGACCGGGTGCCGACGTCGCTCAAGATCTTCCTGACGGCGCTCGCCATCATCGACGACCTCGGGGCGGTGATCATCATCGCGCTGTTCTACACCGCGGAGCTCTCGGGCTGGGATCTCGCCGGCGCGGCCGCAGTGGTCGCCGTCCTGATCGTCCTGAACAGGCGCGGCGTCACCTCGCTCACCCCGTATCTGCTGCTCGGCGCCGTCCTCTGGGTGCTGGTGCTGCGCTCCGGCGTGCACGCCACGCTCGCAGGCGTCGCGCTGGCCCTGACGATCCCGCTCAAGCCGACGCCGGGCCAGGTCGACGACATGGAGCACTCGCCGCTCCACCGGCTCGAGCATGCCCTGCACGGCTTCGTGCCCTTCGTGGTGATCCCGATCTTCGGCTTCGCCAATGCTGGGGTGTCGTTCGCCGGAATGACGGCGGACGCCCTCACCGACCGCCTGACGCTTGGCGTCGCGCTCGGGCTTCTGCTCGGCAAGCTGATCGGCGTGTTCGGCAGCGCGACGCTGGCGATCAAGCTCGGCTTCGCCGACCTGCCGGCGCGGGCGAGCTGGCCTCAGCTCCTCGGCGTTTCGATGCTGTGCGGCATCGGCTTCACGATGAGCCTGTTCATCGGCCTTCTGGCGTTCGCCGACGACATAGCGCTCCAGAACGAGGTGAAGGTTGGGATCCTGCTGGGATCGCTGACCGCGGGAGCGATCGGCTGGCTGATCCTGCGCTTCGCCAGGCCGGAGCAGATTCCGGTCACGCGAAGCGCCTGACAGCGAACAGCGGAGGGCCGCCGCGACGTCCGACGGCCCAAGACTGAGGCTGCGCCTCCATGATCAGTCCTCGGGAGAGCTCTCTTCGGCGAGCTCGGAGGGCTCTTCTTTCTCGAGGATCGCCAAGGCGGCGTAGGCGTTGACCAGCGGAGAAACATCGGCGCCGAACTGGTGCGCCTCGAAGCCTCGGCCGGCGTGCTTCGCGTGCGCTTCGCTCAGGGCTGCAAGCACGATGCTGCGGGCTTGAGCGATCGACTCCGCGTCAGGGATTTTCATCGCAAGCCTCCTGGGTTTGTCTGCATGCGCCGGCGGACAGTTAGGGCGGCTCCACCCGCGCACCACGCCAGTCCGCGCGCTTACCGCCTCAGGGCGCGGCGCTCACGTCATGTGCCTGACCGCGATCGCCGCGGCGGCGGCGCGGTTCTCGACGCCGAGCTTCACGTAGATCTGCTCGAGATGCTTGTTCACGGTGCGTGGGCTCATGCCCAGAATGTCGCCGATGTCACGGTTGGACTTGCCCCGCGCGATCCACAGCAGCACCTCGGATTCGCGCAGGGTGACGCCGAGCTTCTCGCGGAACACGGAAATCTGCTCGGCGACGCTTTCCTCCGTCACCCTGAGCAGCACCTCGTCGCGGTCGGCGCGGCCCACAAAGGCGATCGAAAGCGTGCGGCCGGCGGGCTCGAGCTTCAGCGTCATCGCATTCTGGTCGGGACGGCCCTCCTGGCGGTTCTCCAGCCAGCGCGCGACCGCTTCCGGCAGAACGGGCTCGCCGCCGCCCTCTGGCGAGGCGAGCGCCAGGAGCCGGCTCGCCTGCGGCGTCGACCACAGAAGCCGACCCGAGACGCTCGCGGCGAACAGGTAGCGCCCTGTGGTGTCGAGCGCCGCGCGGGCGCTGCGGGAACGCCGCGCATTTCCGATGTGGACGCGGATGCGCGCGAACAGCTCGTCGAGGACGATCGGCTTGGTGACGTAGTCGACGCCGCCGGCCTCCAGCCCCTCGACGATCCGGTCGGTCTCCTTCAGGCCGGTCATGAAGATGATCGGCACGTCGGCGAGCGCGGGCATCCGCTTCAGCCGGCGGCAAGTCTCGAAGCCGTCGAGCCCAGGCATGACGGCGTCCAGCAGGATGAGGTCGGGGGCGACGCGCTGCACGGAAGCGAGCGCGCTTTCGCCGTCCGGCGCGACCAGCACCACGGCGCCGGTCGGCTCGATCGCGGCGGTCAGCATCGCCAGCGTGTCCGGGCTGTCGTCGACGACGAGAACGACCGTGCGGGCGTCGGCGCTATTCATCGCCCGCTCCGCGGTTCTGCGGCTCGCGCAGCAGCGCCATGTAGCCGCGCATGTCGAAGGCCTGAATGCGCTCGAGCGCCGCAGCCACGAAAGGCGAACAGCCCGCTTCCGCCTCCTCGAGTTCGGCGAGCTTCGCTTCGATGCCGCTGACATAGCCGATCTCGCCGAGGCGGATGAGCTCCTCGATCTGGGCGGGGCTCGGGCGGCGCTCCGGCGCCTCCGACCTCCGCGCCTCCGGGGTCGGCGTCGCGGCGCCCTCCACGACGTAATCGAGGCCGAGCAGAGCCCCCACCCGCTCCACGAGCGCCGCCAGATCGACGGGCTTCGCGAGTTCGCCGTCATGGGGGGGCTCGCCAGCAGGCTTGGCGGCCGGGTCGCCAAGAGTGGCGGACATCATCAGGATCCGCGCCGTGGCGCCCGCCTCCCGCAGCCGCCGCGCGACCTCCCAGCCCGACAGGCCAGGCATGGAGACGTCGAGAAGGATGAGGTCCGGCGGGATCGCCGCGGCCTCCGCAAGCGCGGCTTCGCCGTCGGCGACCGCCGCCACCATGATGCCGAGCGGCTCGAGCGCCTCCCTCATCAGCTCGCGATGGTCGGCGTCGTCATCCACGATGAGCGCCAGGCGGCGCGCGCCGCGATAGCCGATCACGCGCGCGGCGGGATCGCGCGGCCGGCGGGCGGACGGGACGTCGGGCAGCATCAGGCGGACGCGGAACACGCTTCCCTCGCCAAGCCGGCTGGAAACCGAAATCTCCCCTCCCATGATCTCCACCAGCAACTTGGTGATCGTCAGCCCGAGACCCATGCCGGGTTGCGTGAGGGCGCGCGCCGCGCCTCCCCGCTCGAAGGGCTCGAAGATCCGGCCGAGGTCCTCCGGCCGCACGCCGAGGCCGGTGTCGCGCACCTCGAACTCGGCGGTCTGGCTGCGGTAGCGGACCGCGAGCGTGATCGATCCCGCCTCGGTGAACTTCACCGCGTTCGACAGCAGGTTGATCAGCACCTGCCGCAGGCGCTTGCCGTCGGCGCGCACCACGGCCGGGAGCGTCGCCGCGCCTTCCAGCGAAAAGCGCAGTCCCTTCGCGTTCGCCTGAAGCCGGAACATGTCGCCGAGCTGCTCGAGCAGGTCCTGCGTGCGCACCTCGTCGCGGGCGAGCTGCATGCGGCCCGCCTCCACCTTGGCCATGTCGAGCAGGCCGTCGATCAGACCCGACAGATGCTCGGCGGAGCGGCGGATGACCCGGAGCCCCTTGCGGGCGCGAGCGGGCATGCTGTCGTCGGAATCGAGCAGCTGAGCGTAGCCCATGACAGCGTTGAGGGGGGTCCGCAGCTCGTGGTTCACGCCCACGACGTAGCGGCTCTTCGCCAGGTTCGCGGCTTCGGCGGCCTCCTTGGCGCGCTGGAGCGCGGCGTCCGTCCGCCTGTGCGCCTCGATCTCACGCATCAGCAAGGCGGTCTGCCGCTGCGACTCGTCCTGGGCGATCTCCCGGCTTTCATGCGCGAGCACGAACACCCAGGCCGCGACAGCCGCGATGATCGCCACGATCAGGAACACCGCAGAGAGAGCGCCCGCGACCGCCGCGCCCTCCGCCGGCGCCTGCGTCGCGGCGAGGAAGTGCACGAGGAGCAGCACGAAACCGAGCACGCCGCACAGCGTGAGGAACACGCCGAAGAAGTGTCCGGTCCGTGTGTTCAGCCGCGCGACGGACCAGCTCGGCAATATGGCGCCGAGCGACGAGACCAGCTGCGCCTGGTAGCGCGCATGCGGCTTGCAGCCGTCGCGGCAGCGGGCGTCGATCGAGCAGCACAGCGAGCAGATGGGGCCCGAATAGACCGGGCAATGCGCCATGTCCTCCGGCTCGAACTCGTGCTCGCAGACCGAGCAGGCGAGCGACGGCCGCAGGCGCCAGGACGCGCGCGGCTTGCGCGCGAGATAGAACTTGCCGCGGGTTGCGAGCGCGATCAGAGGAGCCGAGACGAACGCGACCAGCAGCGCGACGAACGACGCCAGCGCCTGTGGATAGGGACCAAAAGCGCCGGCGTAGAACGCGGCCGCGGCGGCGGTCGCGATCACCATCGCCCCGACGCCGACCGGATTGACGTCGTAGAGATGCGCGCGCTTGAACTCGATCCGCCGGGGGCTGAGGCCGAGCGGCTTGTTGACGGTGAGGTCGGCGACCAGGGCGCCGACCCACGCGACGGCGACCACCGAGTAGATGCCGAGCGTGTGCTCCAGCGTCTTGTAGATGCCGGCCTCCATAAGGAGCGCCGCGATCACGACGTTGAAGAACACCCAGACGATGCGCCCCGGATGGGCGTGCGTCAGCCGCGAGAAGAAGTTCGACCAGGCGATCGAGCCCGCATAGGCGTTCGTGACGTTGATCTTGAGCTGCGACAGCACCACGAAGACGCCCGTGAGCGCGAGGGCGAGCTGGGGAGACGCGGTCACGTAGCCGAAGGCGACGAGATACATCTGCGTCGGCTCCGCGGCGTGGCTGGCGGGAACGCCGTGCCCGAGCGCTAGCACCACCAGGAACGAGCCGATCAGGATCTTGGCCCCGCCGGGGATGATCCAGCCCGGCCCTCCCATGACCAGCGCAGACCACCAGGCGAGACCGTTCGTCTTCGAGCGCGCCGGCATGAACCGCAGGATGTCGACCTGCTCGCCGATCTGCGCGACGAGCGCGAAGATCACGGCGGAGGCGGCGCCGGCGCCGAGCAGGTTGAGATGCTGGCCGTTCGGCTGCGAGCCCTGGTATCCGGTCCACGCCGCGAAGGCCGCGTCATCCTGCAGCGCGATGAACGCGAAGGGCGCGAGATGGAGGAGCGCCCAGAGCGGCTGGGTCCAGACCTGAAAGCGGCTGATCCAGGTGATGCCGTGCGTCACCACCGGGATCACCACGACTGCGCTGATGATATAGCCAAGAGCAAGCGGCACGCCGAGGCAGAGCTCGAGCGCGAGCGCCATGATGACGGCCTCGATCGCGAAGAAGATGAACGTGAAGGACGCGTAGATCAGCGACGTGATCGTCGAGCCGATATAGCCGAACCCCGCCCCCCGCGTGAGAAGGTCAATGTCGACGCCGTCGCGGGCTGCATAATAGGCGATCGGCAGGCCCGCGAGGAAGATCAGGATGGAGACGACGAGCGTCGCCGCGAGCGCGTTCTCGAAGCCGTAGCTCAGGGTGATCGCGCCGCCGATGGCCTCCAGCGCCAGAAACGACACGGCGCCGAGCGCGGTGTTGCCCACCCGGGCGGCGGACCACCGCCTCGCCTTCTTCGCCGTGAACCGAAGCGCGTAATCCTCGAGCGTCTCGTTCCCGACCCATTGGTTGTAGCTGCGACGCACGGGAACGATGCGGAGGCGGTTCCTCATGAACCTTGCGCCTCCCACGAACCTTCGCCACGCGTCTTGCGGTGCAAAATCGCCCCTCCGCCCGCTTCGTCCCTCCTCACCGCGTGCAAGTTTCCTGCCGTTCCGGCGATCCCGCTAACCACATGATCCGAAGGATCGCGCAGGCGGCGCCACGCTAAGCGGCGACAATCGCGCGGCGTATACGTCAACCGACGTATATGCTGCATCGCAAAACACAGGTCAGCCTTCGTCGTGTCGCCCATCGGGGGGCGGAACTGCGGAGGTTTCGATGGCGAGTCAGGACGACAGGCCTCAATCCGAACTGCGCCGGCGTCTCCTGATGGGGATGGCCGCGGCGCCGCTGGCGGGCTTTCTGCCGAAAGCCGCCTTCGCCCAGACGCCGCCGACCTCGGCGGTCAACACCACCGGCCTTGCGGTGACCGACACGGAAGTCACGGTCGGCATCCTGCACTCGGTCACGGGCACGATGGCGATCTCCGAGACCGGCTCGGTGCAGGCGGAGAAGCTCGCGATCGAGCAGATCAACGCCAGCGGCGGCGTGCTCGGCCGCAAGATCAAGTTCATTCAGGAGGACGGCGCCTCCGACTGGCCGACTTTCGCCGAGAAGGCGAAGAAGCTGCTCGTCAACGACAAGTGCGCCGCCGTCATGGGCTGCTGGACCTCCGCCTCGCGCAAGGCGGTGCTGCCCGTCTTCGAGCAGTATAACGGGATGCTGTACTACCCGACCTTCTACGAAGGCCTCGAGCAGTCGAAGAACGTCATCTACACCGGCCAGGAAGCGACGCAGCAGATCATCGCCGGCCTCGACTGGGTGGTGAAGGAGAAGGGCGCCAAAACCTTCTACCTGCTGGGCTCCGACTACATCTGGCCGCGCACCTCGAACAAGATCGCGCGCAAGCACATCGAGAACTTCCTGAAGGGGACGAAGGTCGTCGGCGAAGAGTACTTCCCGCTCGGCCACACCCAGTTCAACTCCGTCATCAACAAGATCAAGCTGACCAAGCCGGACGTGATCTACGCGATCATCGTAGGCGGCTCGAACGTCGCCTTCTACAAGCAGCTGAAGGCGGCCGGCATCGACATGTCGAAGCAGACGCTGGTCACGATCTCGGTGACGGAAGACGAGATCGACGGCATCGGCGGCGACAACATCGCGGGCGCCTATGCCTGCATGAAGTACTTCCAGTCGCTCGACAACCCGAACAACAAGGAGTTCGTCGCCGCCTTCAAGAAGATGTGGGGCGACAAGACGGTCATCGGCGATGTCACGCAGGCGGCCTATCTGGGGCCCTGGCTGTGGAAACTCACGGTCGAGAAGGCCGGCTCCTTCGACGTCGACAAGGTGGCGGCGGCCTCCGCCGGCATCGAGTTCAACAAGGCGCCGGAAGGCTACGTGAAGATCCACGACAACCACCACCTCTGGTCCAAGACCCGCGTCGGGCTCGCCCAGAAGGATGGTCAGTTCAAGGTGGTCTACGAGAGCCCGGACCTGATCGAACCGAACCCGTTCCCGAAGGGCTACCAGTGATCGGCTGAGGCCGACGGCGCCCGGAGACCCGGCCGCCCACGACAAGCGTCATCCCGGCCGAGCGGCGCGAGCGCCGGGATCGTTCTCAGAGGTGAAGCACCGTCATGGTCCGGCTTGACCGGACCATCCACGCCGGGCGTCGAGTTCGACGCGAAACGTGGGTCCTCCGGTCAAGCCGGAGGACGACGGCGGCTCCTTCAGAAGACGATCCCGGCTCGGCGGCTCCGCCGCCCCGGGAAGACGGCGAAGCCCCGAAGCTCCTCCCGGAGACGCACATGTTCGGCGAATACTCTCTCGGCGATCTCGGCTCGATCTTCGCGATGCAGGGTTTCGCGGGGCTGATCCTGTTCTCGGTCTACCTGCTGATGGCTCTCGGCCTGGCGATCATCTTCGGCCAGATGGGCGTCATCAACATGGCCCATGGCGAGTTCATGATCCTCGGCGCCTATGTCACCTGGCTTACGGCCGAGTTCTTCACCAGCCATCTGCCTGAGCTGTTTTCGATCTACTTCTTCGTCGCGATGGCGCTCGCGTTCTGCGCGGCCGGCGCGCTCGGCATGCTCGTCGAATGGGCGCTGATCAGACGGCTGTACAAGCGGCCGCTCGACACGCTGCTCGCGACCTGGGGCCTCAGCCTCATCCTGCAGCAGGTCTACCGCTCTGTGTTCGGCCCGCGCGAGGTCGGCGTCACGCTTCCCGACTGGATGATGGGCTCGCTGCCGATCACGGACGTGATCGAGGTGCAGATCAACGGCCTGTTCGTGATGGGACTGACCGTCATCATCACGATCGCGGTCTTCCTGATGATCTTCCATTCGCGCTTCGGCCAGCAGGTCCGCGCCGTCGTGCAGAACCGGCAGATGGCCGGCGCGGTCGGCATCGACACCGAAAAGGTCGACCGCCTGACATTCGGCCTCGGCTGCGGGATCGCCGGCGTCGCCGGCTCCGCCTTCACCATGGTCGGGTCCACGGGGCCGACCGCCGGCCAGCTCTACATCGTGGACACCTTCCTGATCGTCGTGTTCGGCGGCGCGGCCAGCCTGTTCGGCACCATCGCCTCCGCCTTCACCATCTCCCAGACCCAGTCGACGCTCGAGTTCTTCCTGTCCGGCTCGATGGCCAAGGTCATCACCCTGCTGACGGTCGTCGCGATCCTGATGCTGCGGCCGCAGGGCCTCTTCACCCTCAAAGTGCGGCGCTGAGGAGCACACGACGATGAAGCGCGCTCCCACCTTCATGGACCGCAAGGACCTGCTGGCGCTCGCGGCCGTCGCCGCGATCCTGCTGATCCTGTTCCCCGTCTTGCTGGACGGCTTCCGGCTGAACCTCGTCGGCAAGTATCTGACCTACGCCTTCGTGGCGGTCGGCCTGGTGCTGTGCTGGGGCTATGGCGGCATCCTCTCGCTTGGCCAGGGCGTGTTCTTCGCCCTCGGCGGATACGGCATGGCGATGTACCTCAAGCTCGAGGCCTCGTCGGTCGAGAACACCAAGATCCAGTCGACGCCCGGCATCCCGGACTTCATGGACTGGAACCAGATCACCGAGCTGCCCCTGTTCTGGCAGCCCTTCCACTCGTTTCCCCTCACGCTGATCCTCATCGTTCTGGCGCCGGCGCTGTTCGCCTTCGTGATCGGCTCGGCGATGTTCAAGCGGCGGGTGTCGGGCGTCTATTTCGCGATCATCACCCAGGCGCTGGCCGCCATCGCCACCATCCTGATCATCGGCCAGCAGGGCTACACCGGCGGCGTCAACGGCATCACCGACCTCAGGACGCTGCACGGCTGGGACATCCGCACCGACCAAGCGAAGTTCATCCTCTACTTCGTCAACGCCGCGCTTCTGCTCGGCGTCGTGGTGGCGGCCATGTTCGTGCGCGACTCCAAGCTCGGCCGCATCCTGGTCGCCATGCGGGACAAGGAGGACCGGGTGAGGTTCTCCGGGTACTCGGTCGCCAACTTCCAGATCTTCGTGTTCTGCCTCGCCGCCGTGTTCGCCGCGATCGGCGGGGCGATGTTCACCCTGCAGGTCGGCTTCATGTCGCCATCTCTCGTGGGCATCGTGCCGTCGATCGAGATGGTGATCTTCACGGCGGTCGGCGGGCGGCTGTCGATCCTCGGAGCGATCTACGGGACGCTCGCGGTGAACTTCGCGAAGACGAGCCTCTCGGAGAGCTTTCCCGAACTCTGGCTGCTCGGCCTCGGCGGCCTGTTCATCGCCGTGGTGGCGGTCTTCCCCAACGGGCTCGCCGGTCTCTGGCGAGACTACGCGCAGCCCTTCATCGACAAGGCCCTGAAGCTCCGCAGCGTCGATCCGGCGGACCCCGGCGCCGAAGTCGCCAAACAGGCCGCGGCCGCCGAGTGAGGATGAAGCGATGACCCCGATCGGCGCGCAACCCACGCCCTTCCTGCTCTCGGTAGAAGGTCTCACGGTCTCGTTCGACGGTTTCAAAGCCGTCAACGACCTCTCCTTCTACGTCGACGAGAACGAGATCCGCGTGATCATCGGCCCGAACGGCGCGGGCAAGACCACGGTGCTCGACCTCATCTGTGGGAAGACCAAGGCCACGGCAGGTTCGATCACCTTCCGCGACAAGGAACTGACGCGGATGAGCGAGAGCCAGATCGTGCTCGCCGGCGTCGGCCGCAAGTTCCAGACGCCGTCGATCTATGAGGACCTCACGGTCTTCGAGAACCTAGAGATCTCCTATCCCAGGGGCCGGTCCGTCTGGGGCGCGCTCACCTTCAAGCGCGACGCCGCGGTGCGCGAGCGGGTGGCGGAGATCGCGGAGATCATCTTCCTCAAGGACAGGCTTCACGAACGGGGCGCCTTTCTCAGCCACGGTCAGAAGCAATGGCTAGAGATCGGCATGCTGCTGATCCAGGAGCCCGACCTGCTGATGCTGGACGAGCCGGTCGCCGGCATGAGCGTCTCGGAACGCCTCAAGACCGCCGAACTGCTCCGCACCATCATCAAGGATCGGTCGGTGCTGGTGATCGAGCACGACATGAAGTTCGTCGAGGACATCGCGCACAAGGTGACGGTGCTCCATCAGGGCCGGATCCTGTCCGAAGGCTCGATGGAGAAGGTGCAGTCCGACCCGAAGGTCATCGAAGTCTATCTCGGCCACTGAGAGGGAAAGCGATGATGTGGTCCGCGCTCTCCGCCCGTCATGCCCGGCGGCAGCCGGGCATCCACGGCTTGCCAGGAGCCTCGAGCTCTACGCCGAAGTCGTGGATGCCCGCAAAGGCGCGCATGACGGCTTCTCTTCCCCTGCCAGGCTCTGGAGCCGCGTGATGCTCGACGTCGAGAACCTGCACGTCGCCTACGGCCAGAGCGAAGTGCTCCATGGGATGAGCTTCGCGGTCGCGACCAACGAGATCGTCGCGATCATGGGGCGCAACGGCATGGGCAAGACGACGCTCATGAAGACCATGATGGGCATCCTGCCATCCACCGCCGGTTCGATCCGCCTGCGCGGCGAAGACATCGGCGGCCTGAAGAGCCATCAGCGCGTGCGGAAAGGCGTCGCCTACGTGCCGCAAGGCCGCATGGTGTTCTCCACCATGACGGTGAAGGAGAACATCGAGACCGGCCTCACCGCTTCCGGCGACCGCAAGGTCCCCGACGACATCTATGAGCTCTTCCCCGTCCTCCTCGAGATGAAGGGGCGGCGCGCCGGGAATCTCTCCGGCGGCCAGCAGCAACAGCTCGCGATCGCCCGCGCGCTCGCCACGAAGCCCAAGGTGCTGCTGCTCGACGAGCCGACCGAGGGAATCCAGCCCTCGATCATTCGCGAGATGGCGCGGACTCTCCGCCGTATCCGCGACGAGCGCGGCCTGTCGATCGTCGTGTCCGAGCAGGTGCTGAGCTTCGCTCTGGATGTCGCCGACCGGGTGCTGGTCGTCGAGAACGGCGAGATCGTGCACGACGAGCCGCGCGCCGCCCTCAACGAGGCGAAGGTCGCCAGATACCTGTCGGTTTGATGGAGCAGATCATGGCGGATTACGAGATCTTCGAACTCGGCGACTTCGTCCTGCAGTGCGGAAAGACGCTTCGTTCCGCCAAGCTGGCCTTCAAGACCTTCGGGACGCTGAGCGCCGCGAAAGACAACGCGATCGTCTATCCCACCTGGTATTCGGGGCAGCACACCGAGAACGAATGGCTGATCGGGCCCGGGAAGGCGCTCGATCCCGAGAAATACTTCATCATCATCCCGAACATGTTCGGGAACGGCCTGTCGTCCTCGCCGAGCAACACGCCGGCGCCCTGGAACGGCCCGCGCTTCCCGAACGTCACCGCCTACGACAACGTCAAGGCGCAGCATCGGCTGGTCACCGAACATTTCGGCATCGAGAAGCTTGTCCTCGTGACCGGCTGGTCGATGGGCGCGCTGCAGACCTACCATTGGGGCGCGCTTTATCCGGACATGGTTCCGCGGATCCTGCCGTTCCAGGGATCCGCCAAATGCTCCCGCCACAACTTCGTCTTCCTCGAAGGCGCCAAGGCGGCGCTGCAGGCGGACGCCGCCTACAAGGACGGCTGGTACGACAGCCCGCCCTATAAGGGCCTTCGCGCCTTCGGCCGCGTCTATGCCGGCTGGGGCCTGTCGCAGACCTTCTACCGCATCGAGGCCGACATCACCCATATGGGCTACGCCTCGCTTGAGGACTTCCTCGTCGGGTTCTGGGAAGGCCTGTTCTACGAGCGCGACGCCAACAACCTGCTGGCGATGCTGTGGACCTGGCAGAACGGCGACATCAGCGCCAACGACACCTTCAAGGGCGACTTCAAGGCGGCTCTGGGCGCCATCCGGGCGAAGGCGATCCTGATGCCGGCCTCCACCGACCTCTACTTCCCGCCCGAGGACAACGCGATCGAGGCGGCGGCGATGCCGAACGCCGAACTGCGCACGATCGACACCTGGTGGGGCCATTTCGCCGGCGGCCCAGGCACGAGCCCCGACGACATCAAGATCCTCGACGACGCGCTCAAGGAATTGCTCGCGAGCTAACGGCCTCGTTTCAAAACTTTCGGAGGGAGAGAGACATGACCGAGACGCTGATCAAGGTCGACCTGACCCAGTCGGCCTATGAAAACGACATGGTGCACAATCGCTGGCACCCTGACATCCCGATGGTGGCGTGGGTGAAGCCTGGCGACGACTTCATCGTCGAGACCTATGACTGGACCGGCGGGTTCATCAAGAACAACGACGACGCCTCCGACGTCCGCGACATCGACCTCACGATCGTCCACTTCCTCTCCGGCCCCATCGGCGTCGAGGGCGCGGAGCCGGGCGACCTGCTGGTGGTCGACCTGCTGGACATCGGCGCGAAGGCCGAGAGCCAGTGGGGCTTCAACGGCTTCTTCTCGAAGCAGAACGGCGGAGGCTTCCTCACCGAGCACTTCCCGCAGGCCCAAAAGTCGATCTGGGACTTCGAGGGCATGTTCACCCGGTCGCGCCATATCCCGGGCGTTCGCTTCCCCGGCCTGATCCATCCCGGCCTGATCGGCTGCCTGCCGGACCCGAAGCTGCTCAAGACCTGGAACGACCGCGAGATCCCGTTCGTCGAGAAGCACAAGGACCGCGTGCCGGCAGTGGGCACCGTGCCGTTCGCGCCGACGGCTCACATGGGCCGGCTGCATGGCGAGGCGAAGGACAAGGCGGCGGCCGAGGCCGTCCGCACGGTGCCGCCGCGCGAGCATGGCGGCAATTGCGACATCAAGGATCTGTCGCGCGGCTCGAAGATCTACTTCCCCGTCTATGTCGACGGCGGCGGCCTCTCGATGGGCGACCTGCATTTCAGCCAGGGCGACGGCGAGATCACCTTCTGCGGCGCGATCGAGATGGCCGGCTGGGTGCATCTCAAGGTCGAGATCATCAAGGACGGCATGTCGAAGTACGGGATCAAGAACCCGATCTTCAAGCCCTCGGTGATCACGCCCAAATATGACGACTACCTGATCTTCGAGGGCATCTCGGTCGACGAGGCCGGCCAGCAGCATTACCTCGACGTGCATGTCGCCTACCGGCAGGCCTGCCTCAACGCGATCGAGTACCTGAAGAAGTTCGGGTATTCGGGCGCGCAGGCCTATTCGATCCTCGGCACGGCCCCCGTCCAGGGGCACATCTCCGGCGTCGTCGACATCCCCAACGCCTGCGCGACGCTGTGGCTGCCGACCAAGATCTTCGAGTTCGACATCAACCCGAGCGCGGCCGGCCCGACGAAGTTCCTCGACGGCTCGATCGACATGCCGCTCGCGCCTGATCTCTGACAAGCGAAGCGAAGTCTCAGGCGGCCGGGGGCCGCCTGAGACCTGCAGTCCGGAGGACCCGATGCCCGTCTATGACTATTCCTGCGAGGATTGCGGAACGTTCACGGCGTTCCGGCCGATGTCGGCCTTCGACGCGCCCTGCGACTGCCCCGGCTGCGGGGCGGAGGCGCCGCGGGTCTTCCTCAACGCGCCCGCCATCGCCGGGATGGATCCGGCCCGCCGGATCGCCGCCGCCACCAACGAGCGGTCATCCAACGCGCCCCGCAGCTCGAAGAGCCACGGCCCCAGCTGCGGATGCTGCTCCAGCCGGGGGCTGAAGACGCCGTCGTCCGCCGCGAAAAGCTTCCCCTCCGCCCGTCCGTGGATGATCAGCCACTAGCGTTGCTGCGGACCCCGGGCCGTCATTGCGCCCCTGCCCGGCGCCTTTCTTCGAAGAGGCTGGACAGCGCGCCGGCGGCGTCGATCGCGCGCGGAAAGCCTGCGTGGACGGTCGTGAGGTACACGACTTCCTTCAGCTCCTCCTCGGTCACGCCCACATTCAGGGCGTAGCCGGCGTGGACCTTCATGTATGCGGAATGGCCCAGCGCCGCGAACGCCGCGACGGTCGCGATCTGTCTCGTCCGCGCGTCGAGCCCCGGTCGCGCCCAGACCTCGCCGAGCGCGTAGCGCTCCGTCGCGTCGGCCAGGAACGGGAACTCGCGCCGCAAGGCCTCAAGGGCGGGCTGCGGCTGGCCCTTGTTCAGCGACCGGACGACC
>NZ_JBJKEX010000457.1:0-2036 GCF_045505405.1 Hansschlegelia beijingensis
GCCAAGCTGGTCGAGTCGGCGATCAACGGCATGCTGTCGGGGCTCGATCCGCATTCCAGCTACATGGACGCCAAGGCGTTCAAGGAGATGCGCACCAACACCGACGGCGAGTTCCTTGAAGGCGCCGGGTGGGCGGCCGCCGTGCACGACCACATCCAGGGCGACGCCTCGAGCCGGCTCTATGAGCGGCTGACGCTCGACGGCCGCACCGCGATCCTGATGGACTCTCCGGCGCGCGCCCCGGGCCCGATCGTGCGCGACGGCAAGACCTATGCGCAGCTCGCCAAGCTCGCCACCGACGTCAGGCCCTTCGTGGCGGTCGCGAACGGACTGAGGGCGCTCGGCTACGCCGCGCCCGAGATCTACGCCTCCGACGTCAGGACCGGCTTCCTGCTGGTCGAGGATCTGGGCGCCGAGCCGGTGGTGGCGCTCGATTCGCCGATCCCGGGGCGATACGAGACCGCCGTCGACCTGCTCGCCGACCTGCACTGCCGGCCGCTTCCGACCGAGCTGCCCGTTGGCAAGGAGCTCTACCGCCCGCCCTTCTACGATCTCTCCGCATTCCTGGCCGAGAGCGACCTGCTGAACGAATGGTACCTGCCGCACGTCACCGGATCCGCTCCAGAGCCCGAGGCGCGCCAGTCTTTCCGCGAGCTGTGGGCCGCCGCGCTGCAGCCGGTGCTTTCCGAGCCGCTGACCTGGACGTTGCGCGACTACCACTCGCCGAACCTGACCTGGCGGCCGGACCGCGAGGGGCTGAAGCGCCTCGGCCTGCTGGATTTCCAGGACATGGTGCTGGGTCCGCCCGCCTATGACGTGGTCTCGCTGCTGCAGGACGCCCGCGTCGACATGCCCGAGCAGCTCGAGATGACGCTCGCGGCCCGCTATCTCGCCGGGCGGCGCGCGGCCGACCCCGCCTTCGAGCCGCGCCAGTTCGCCCGCGCCTACGCCACGATGGGCGCGCAGCGCGCGACCAAGATCCTCGGCATCTTCGTCCGGCTCGCGAAGCGCGACGGCAAGCCCGGCTACCTGAAGAACATCCCCCGCGTGCGGCGGGCGCTGGCCACGAACCTCGCCCATCCGGACCTGGCCGAGCTCGCCGCCTGGTATCACGCCCATCTGGGGGTGACGGAGGACGCGGCGTGACGCCCGTGACCGACGCGATGGTTCTCGCCGCCGGGCTCGGGACGCGGATGCGACCGATCACCGACACGCTGCCGAAGCCGCTCGTCAGGGTCGGCGGCCGGACGCTGCTCGATCATGCGCTCGACAGCCTGGCGCGCGCCGGCGTGCAGCGCGCGGTGGTCAACGTCCATCACCACGCCGATCAGGTGGAGGCTCATCTGGCCGGCCGCCCCGCGCCGCAAGTCGCGATCTCGGACGAGCGGACCGGGCTGCTCGATTCCGGCGGCGGGGTCGCGAAGGCGCTGCCGCTGCTGAACGGCGAGGCGTTCCTGGTCCTCAACGCCGACACCTTCTGGATCGACGGCGCGAGCTCGAACCTGAAGCGCCTGGTGGCGCACTGGGACCCGGCCCGCATGGACGCGCTGCTGCTGGTCGCCGCCCTGACCGGCAGCGTCGGCTTCGACGGACCGGGCGATTTCAGCTTCACCTCCGACGGCAGGCTCAGGCGGCGGCCGGAGCGGCAGGTCGCTCCCTTCGTCTATGCGGGCGCGGCCGTGATGCCGCGCTCGGCCTTCGCGGACGCGCCCGACGGCCCGTTCTCGCTGAACCGGCTGTGGGACGCGGCGATCGCGAACGACCGCCTGTTCGGGCTGCGGCTCGACGGGCTGTGGCTGCATGTCGGGACGCCCGAGGCGATCACCGAGGCCGAGCAGGCCTTCGCGCTGTCGGCCGCCTGACCTTGCGCTGACCCGCGGCGGCCGCCCCGCGCTATCCTGCGCGGATGGCCGATTCGCGCGATCCGAACGTCCTGACGAGCTCCCGGTGGAAAGTGGGGCCGTGTCTTGTCCCGTCATGACGATTGCCTTAACCCAGCGCGAACGCCGCGCAGCGCCCGAAAGCGTAGTTGCGGC
>NZ_JBJKEX010000458.1:0-1994 GCF_045505405.1 Hansschlegelia beijingensis
TGACGGCCTCGCTCAGCGCCGAGGCCGAGACCGTGCGCCGCAGCGCCGCCGCCCGGAAGCCGCCGGCCTCCGCCACCGCGACCAGATGAGCGGCGTCGTTCAGGTCGAACTCGGGCATTGTCCGAAATCCCGCACGGTCCGTACGATAGAGTCGGGATTATCGCACAGCGCAGTCTGCTCCACATCGCCTCCGACGCCAACACGCAGGAGGTTTCTCGATGAAGACGCGCAAGCTTGGACGCACCGGACCCGATGTTTCGCCGATCGGCCTCGGCTGCATGGGGATGTCGGCCGCCTACGGCCCAGCCGACCGCGGCGAGAGCGTCGCCACGATCCACGCCGCGCTCGACGCCGGCGTGACGCTGCTTGACACCGGCGATTTCTACGGCATGGGGCACAACGAGCTGCTGCTCGCCGAGGCGCTCCGTGGCCGCCCGCGCGACAGCTACCAGCTCAGCGTCAAGTTCGGCGCGCTGCGCGGTCCCGGCGGCGACTGGCTCGGCTTCGACGGCCGCCCGGCGGCGGTGAAGACGTCCCTGGCCTATTCGCTGGGCCGGCTGGGGGTGGACCATGTCGACATCTACCGCCCGGCCCGGCTCGACCCGAACGTGCCGATCGAGGACACCGTCGGGGCGATCGCCGACATGGTGAAGGCCGGCTATGTCCGGCATATCGGCCTGTCCGAGGTCGGCGCCGAGACGCTGCGGCGGGCCGCCGCGATCCACCCGATCGCCGACCTGCAGATCGAATATTCGCTGATCTCCCGCGGCGTCGAGGACAGGATCCTGCCTGTCGCGCGCGAGCTCGGGATCGCTATCACCGCCTATGGCGTGCTGTCGCGCGGGCTGATCGGCGGCCACTACGACCCGGCGAAGGCCGTGGCGGGCGATTACCGGTCCATGAGCCCTCGCTTCCAGAAGGGCGCGGTGGAGGCCAATCTCAGGCTGGTGGAGGCGTTGCGGACGATCGCCGACGCCCGCGGCGTGAGCGTGGCGCAGATCGCGATCGCCTGGGTGATGGCGCAGGGCGACGACATCGTCCCGGTGGTCGGCGCGCGCAGCCGCGAGCGGCTCGCCGAGGCGCTCGGCGGCGAGGCCATCACGCTGCCTGGCGGCGACGTCGCAGAGGCGATCCTGGACTTCGCGCGGAGCCGCAACGTGACGGCCATCGTGGTCGGAAAGCGGTCGCGGGCGGGCTGGCGCCTCGTCCCGGGGCGCTCCGTCGTCGCCGAACTTCTGGAGCAGTCCGGGCCGATAGCGGTCCACGCGGTCGCGAGCGACGAGACCGTCCCGCCGAAGGCCCAGGGGGCGCGCGCCCAATCCGGTCCAGTTCTGCCGGCCTATGCGGCGGCAGTCGCCGCCGTGACGGTCGCCGCGCTGGCGGGTCTCGCGGTCGATCTGGTGATCGATCTGCCGAACATCTCGCTGGTGTTCGTGCCGGCCGTGATGGCGATCGCGGTGCGCTACGGCCTTGCGCCGTCGCTCGCGGCCTCGTTCCTGGCGGCGCTCGCCTACAACTACTGCTTCACCGAGCCGCGCTTCTCGCTGACGGTCAACGATCCCTCCAACGTGGTCGCGATCCTGTTCTTCTCGCTGACCGCGATCCTTGCGAGCTCGGTCGCGGCGCGCGTCCGCGCGCAGACGCTCGCGGCGCGCAACCAGGCCCGCGTCACCGCCGAGCTCTACGCCTTCTCGCGCAAGCTCGCGGCGGTCGCGGCCGAGGACGACCTGCTCTGGGCCGCCGCCCACCAGATCGCGCTGATGCTGAAGGCCGAGGTGGTGCTGCTGGTCGCGGCTCGCGATGGGCTCGCGATGGGCGGGGCCTATCCGCCCGAGGACGAACTGGAGCCGGCCGAACTCGCCGCCGCGACATGGGCCTATGAGCATGGCGAGCCGACCGGCCGGGGTGCGGCCACGCTGCCCGGTACCTGCACGTACCAGAGCACGTCCCCGAGAACGAGGCGGCCCTCGGCGTCAGTGTTGATCACCTCGATC
>NZ_JBJKEX010000459.1:0-1985 GCF_045505405.1 Hansschlegelia beijingensis
CACGGAAGACACCGTGCGGTTCATTTCGGCGAAGAAGGAAGAGCCGGAGTGGATGCTCGAGTGGCGTCTGTGCCTCTGACGCCGCCGGCGCTTCAGCCGGCGCCGCCTTCCAGCACGGCCCGCACGCGGCCGGCGAGATTGTTGAACGTGAACGGCTTGCTGATCAGCTCGACGCCCGGATCGAGCCGGCCGTGATGCACGATGGCGTCGCGCGCATAGCCGGAGGCGAACAGCACCTTGAGCGACGGCCGCAGCGCGCGCGCCCGCTGGGCGAGCGCTGCGCCCGTCATCCCGCCGGGCAGCACGACGTCGGTGAACAGCAGGTCCACCCGGCCGTCCTGGCGCTCCAGCAGCCGGAGCGCGGAGGGCCCATCATGCGCCTCCAGCACGTGGTAGCCGAGGTCGCGCAGCACGCCGACCGAGTAGGCGCGGACATGGTCGTCGTCCTCGCAGACCAGGATCGTCTCGCCGCCGCTCCGCCTGAGCTCGACCGGCTCCGGCTGCGCCTCCGAGCTCTCGCGGGCGTCGTCCCGTTCGACCAGCCGCGGCAGGTAGATCCGCACCGTGGCGCCGCCGCCGAGCTCTGAAAGCGCCTTCACGTAGCCGCCGGACTGGCGGACGAAGCCGTACACCATCGAAAGCCCGAGCCCGGTGCCCTTGCCGACCTCCTTGGTGGTGAAGAACGGCTCGAAGGCCCGCGCCAGCACGTCGCTCGCCATGCCCACGCCGGTATCCGCGACGCTGATCGTGACGTATTCGCCCGCCGCTATGTCGCGCGTTCTCGCGTCGACCGCCTCGTTCGCCGTTTCGATGGTCAGCCTGCCGCCCTCCGGCATGGCGTCGCGCGCGTTGATGGCGAGGTTGAGCAGGGCGTTCTCGAGCTGGTTCGGGTCGACCTCGACCCGCCACAGGTTCGGCGCCGGGGCGATCGCGATCTCGACGATCTCGCCGAGCGTGCGGCTCAGGAGCTCGGACATGCCCGCGATCAGCCCGTTGACGTTTGTCGGCTTCGGCTGGAGCGGCTGGCGGCGCGAGAAGGCGAGGAGGCGCTGGGTGAGCTGGGCCGCGCGCCGGGCGCCCGTCATGGCGTTCTCCGCGGCCCGCCGGAGCCGCGGCGCGTCCTCCGGCAGGTTGCGCTGCAGGACCTCGAGATTGCCGCTGATGATCTGAAGCAGATTGTTGAAATCGTGCGCCACGCCGCCGGTGAGCTGGCCGACGGTCTCCATTTTCTGGGCCTGGCGCAGGGTCTCCTCGGCCTCGCGCAGCGCCTCGGCGGCCTCGATCTCGCGGGTGACGTCGCGCGCCACGCAATAAACCAGCCCGTCCTCCGCGACGGCCGTCCAGGAGAAGCGCGAATAGGCGCCGGTCCTGCCGCGGAAGCGGCTTTCGAAGCGCTCGACGGTCTCTTCGCCGGCGGCGACGCGGGCCAGCCAGTCCCGCATCGTGGCGCGATCGTCGGGATGCTCCATCCACTCGGAGGTCCGCCCGAGAAGATCCTGCGCGCTCCAGCCAAGCAGGTCGGTCCAGGCGGGGCTGACGCTCAGCCAGCGCCCCTCGCGGTCGGCCACCAGGAAGGGGTCTCGGGACAGCCGCCAGATCCGGTCGCGCTCGCGGGTCCGCTCCGCCACCTTGGCTTCGAGCGTCCGGTTGAGCGCCTGCTGCGCCTGGAACAGGCGGGCGTTGTCGATCGCGATCGCCGATTGCGCCGCGAGCCCGGTGATCAGGCGCTCGGTCCGGTCGTCGAACACGCCGGGCTCCGGATGTCCGAAGAAAAGCCCGCCGATGACGTCGCCGCCGCGCGAGGTCACCGGGACGGCCAGATAGCTCCGCACCGGAAGCGCAGCCGCGGAGGATCCGCCGGCCGCCAGGGGTCCCGCTCGCGGCCACGCTCTCGCTGCTGGACAAACTGGATCGAACAGGCTCGCTTCAGGGCGCGGCGAAGCGGCTGGGCGTCTCCTACCGTTCGGCCTGGGGCCAGCTCGCCC
>NZ_JBJKEX010000460.1:0-1985 GCF_045505405.1 Hansschlegelia beijingensis
CCGCCCGGCAGGTCCGCCGCGCGCGCGAAATGTTCGGTCGGTATCCACACGTCGTAATCCGTCGTGACCGCCGTTACGCGTTCGCTCTCGATGCGCATCCCACAGCCGGGCGCCGAGACGCTCCAGCGGCACGGCGGACCGGAACACCAGCCCGCGTTCGACCGGGGGCATGAACAGCGCCTCGTCCCATCCCTCCGGGGCGAACAGCGCCTCGCGGAGCAGCTCCGTCAGCTGGCTGCGGCTGAACGGCCGGCCATAGCCGAACGGCGTCGTGTCCATCTTCGCCCAAGCGCCCCGGCGGTTGGGGACGATCGCGATCAGCCGGCCGCCGGGAGCGAGGCAGCGCCAGGCCTCGTTCAGGAATTCGGTGGCGCTGCCGCAGGTCTCGAGCGCGTGGACCGCCACGATGCGGTCGACGGCGGCGTCCGGCAGAGGCCACATCTCGTCGTCCACCAGGCCGGCGGCGTTCGGCCGGTCCAGCGGCCAGCCGGCGACGCCCTGCTGCGACGGCGAGAACGCCAGCACCCGCTCCGCATCCTCGCGAAACACGCCCACGAACGGCGTCGCGAACCCGATTCCAAGCACCCGCATGCCGCGGACGTCGCTCCAGCGCTCGCGCAGCTTGCCGCGCAGGATGCGGCGCGCGAGCTCGCCCAGGGGACGGCTGTAGAAGTCGCGGAGATCGAGGATGTCCATGGCCATGCGGCGACTGTAGCCGCCCGGGAGCCATCATTCGACTGGCGGCCGGGACTCTCCCGCAAGCTTGACCGCGAGGCGGTCGCCTATAGCCTGTGCGCCCGCCCGAACTGGAGACGTCATGCCCGCCGAGATCGTCCTCGTCCCCTGCCTGTCAGACAATTACGCGGTGCTGCTGCGCGATCCCGGGAGCGACGTCGTCGCGCTGGTCGATGCGCCCGAGGCCGCGCCGATCGCCCAGGCGCTCGAGAGCCGCGGCTGGGGCCTCAGCCACATCCTGATCACGCATAAGCACGCCGACCACATCGACGGGCTCGCCGAGCTGAAGAGTCGTTTCGGCGCGACCGCCTTCGGCCCCGCCGCGGAGGCGGATTCGATCCCCGGCCTCGACCGGACGCTCTCCGAAGGCGACGTGGCCGAGGTCGGCCCCTGGCGCTTCGAGACCATCGCGACGCCCGGCCACACCAAAGGCCACGTCGTGTTTCACGAGCCCGCGGAGAAATGGCTGTTCGCAGGCGACACCCTGTTCGTCATGGGCTGCGGCCGGCTGTTCGAGGACACCCCCGCCGCCATGTGGGGCTCGCTGTCGAAGCTCGCCCGGCTGCCGAGCGACACGACCGTCTGGTGCGGCCACGAATACACCGCGTCCAACGCGCGATTCTGCGCCTCCGTGCTGCCGGAGGACGCCGCCATCGCGGAGCGGCTGAAGAAGATCGAGGCCGCGCGCGCGGCCGGTCGGCCGACGGTTCCGACCACGATCGGCGCCGAGAAGGCGACCAACGTCTTCCTGCGCGCCGGCGAGGACAAGGTCGCGGCCGCGCTGGGGCTGCCGCCCGGCGACCCGGTCGCCGCTTTCACGGAGCTGCGCGCACGGAAGAACCGCGCATGAGCGCCCTCGACGGGCTCTCGGCCGCGGAGGTCGTGCGGCTGCTCGACCTCAAGCCGCATCCCGAGGGCGGGCATTTCCGCGAGACGTATCGCGATCCGGCGGCCGACGCCGCCGGCCGCAGCCGCTCGACCGCGATCTACTTCCTGCTCGCGGCCGGAGAGCGATCGGCCTGGCACCGCGTCGACGCGGTCGAGATGTGGCACTTCTATGCAGGCGACTCCCTGGAGCTCAGCCTGTCGGCCGACGGCGGCGAGACGCAGACGTTGCGGCTCGGCGCCGACATCGCGGCCGGTGAGGCCCCGCAGCTGAACTTGTAGGCGACGGAAGCTCGAGCTGGGCCCCGAGCAACGCAACGTTTTCGCCGGCGACGCCACCGGGTCGTACCGAGAAGCCGAGCCTT
>NZ_JBJKEX010000461.1:0-1979 GCF_045505405.1 Hansschlegelia beijingensis
CGCGCGACCTCGGGCTCGCCGCGGCGCTCGGCCACGCGGTTCTGGATGTGAGCAGTCGGCCGCGCGTGGCGATCCTCGCCACGGGCGACGAACTCGCGCTTCCGGGCAAGGAGGCCGGCCCCGACCAGATCTTCGCCTCCAACAGCTTCGCAATCGCGGCCGCTGTGGCCGGCGAAGGCGGCCTGCCGCTCGATCTCGGCATAGCCCCAGACGAGCCGGCGGCGATCCGGGCGGCGATCGAGCGAGCGATCTCCGAGAAGGCCGACATCCTCGTCACGCTCGGGGGCGCGTCGGTGGGCGACCACGATCTCATCCGGCCCGCGCTGGAGGCGTGCGGGGTCACGCTCGACTTCTGGAAGATCGCCATGCGTCCCGGCAAGCCGATGATGGCCGGACGGCGCGGCGGAATGCTGGCGCTCGGGCTGCCGGGCAACCCGGTGTCCGCGCTCGTCTGTTCCGTCCTCTTCCTGATCCCGGCGCTTCGCCGCCTCACGGGCTGCGCCGACGTCGCGCCACAGATCAGGCGCGGCCGGCTTGGACGGGACATGCCGCCGAACGATCATCGCGAAGACTATGTGCGCGCGGCTCTGTCCCATGACGCGGACGGCGTGCCCGTCGCGACCGCGTTCCCGCGACAGGACTCCTCCATGCTCCGCGCGCTCTCCGAGGCGGAGTGCCTGCTCGTGCGCCCGGTGGGGGCCGGCCCGGCGCGGACGGGAGACCCTTGCGAGATCCTTCTTCTGCCGCCTCCCCTCTGATCGCCAGCAACGCCGCGCCACCGCCGCGTGCGGCATGCACCGAACGTTAACGGTTGCGGAACACATCTAGAACAGGTAGATTTCTGTTCATGATTTGTTTTGCATCGTCGCGGACCCGCCCATGTTGACCCGCAAGCAGTACGAGCTTCTGCGCTTCATCCATGAGCGGCTAAAGGAGGCCGGCGTTCCTCCCTCGTTCGAGGAGATGAAGGAGGCGCTGGACCTCAAGTCGAAGTCCGGCATTCACCGGCTGATCATGGCGCTCGAGGAGCGCGGCTTCATCCGTCGGCTCCCGAACCGGGCGCGCGCCCTCGAGGTGCTGAAGCTTCCCGAGGCCGCGGCCCCCTCCGTGACGCGGCCGGCGACGCGGTTCTCTCCGAGCGTGATCGAAGGCAACCTCGGACGGCTCAAGCCGTCCTCGTCGAGCGACGATGACGGCGGAGACCGGCGGTCCGCAGTGCATGTGCCCGTCATGGGGCGCATCGCGGCCGGCGTGCCGATCTCGGCGATCCAGACGAGAAGTCACACCATCGCGGTGTCGCCGGACCTGATCTCGACCGGAGAGCACTTCGCGCTCGAGGTGCGAGGCGACTCGATGATCGAGGCCGGCATTCTCGACGGAGATCTGGTCCTCATCCGGCGCCAGGATACGGCCGACACCGGGGACATCGTCGTGGCGCTCGTGGACGAGGAGGAAGCGACGCTGAAGCGTCTGCGGAAGCGCGGCGCCTCCATCGCGCTCGAAGCGGCCAATCCCGCTTACGAGACGCGGATTTTTGGGCCCGACCGGGTCGCGATTCAGGGACGGCTCGTAGGCCTCATCCGGCGCTACTGATCATCAGACGGGCCGGCGTCGTCCGTGTCTGCTTCGTCCGGGCGATCGGTGGGATCGACCGGCGGCGGCTCGACTTCCTGGATGAGCGGCGGCGTCGCCGCGAAGACCAATCGGGTCGCGGCCGCAGGAGGCGGCGTTGCGGGCTGGCGGGTCCAAGGGCGGGAGCCGGACGGGTCGAGAGCTGAAACGCCCGAGAAGCCGTCACCTGAGCGGGTCAGGCTCAGGGCGCCGGTGGTGGCTAGGATCTTCCAGTCTATGACCGCGGCGCTTTCGGCGCAGGCCGCGGGCGCCTCGCGCCGGGTGACCACCAGCGTCGCGCGTCGGCAGTCCTCCTCCAGCCCTCTCGCATCCCAGGAGAGCGCGATCAGGCCGCCGCCGGCGAGCGG
>NZ_JBJKEX010000462.1:0-1941 GCF_045505405.1 Hansschlegelia beijingensis
CTCAGGCGAGCCGGTCCAACGCGCCGCGATCGACGAACAGCGTTCCAAGCACGAGGTCGTGCAGCAACTGCTTGCGACGCGTGAAGAGGCCGACGGCGATCCACGAGGCGGTCGTGGCCAGCCTCGGGCCGGTCGTCGCCTGGAAGACCGGGGCGCCGACGCCGGAGGCCGAGCCCGGCATGGGGCTGATCACGGCCGACACGGTGCGGCCCAGCCCGGCGGTCGTGCCGGCGAACACGTTCCTCCTCGGCGCCGTGGAGGCGGAGATCGCCGTCACCCTCGGGCGCGACCTCGGGCCCCGCGCGGAACCCTATTCGCCCGAGGAGGTGCTGGACGCGGTCCGGACCTGGCATGCCGCCATCGAGGTTCTCGACACCGCCTTCGCGGACTGGGCGGCGACGCCTGCGGTCTGGCGGATCGCCGACCGGCAGAGTCACGGCCTGCTCGTGCTCGGCGCGGGCGTGGCCGAGCGGCCGAGCATCCCGCTCGCCCGCCTGCCGGTCGTCCTGACCATCGACGGCGAGACCGCGTTCTCCCATGAGGGCGGCAACACCGGGGGAGACCCTGTGCGCCTGCTCACCCATCTGGCCAATGCCCGGCGCGGAGCCGGTCGGCCCCTGTTGGCGGGCGACGTGGTCACGACCGGGTCGACGACGCCGTTTCTGCGGGTGACCCCGGGTCAGCGCGTGCGGGCGATATTCGAGGGCCTGCCCGAAGCCGAGTTGACCATCTCGCCCGCGTAAGGGCGCCGAGCGGACTATGTTACCGTTCTGAATGAATATTCATGGAACTGCTGCGGCGCATGAACGTTTAGTTGCGCCGCAATACCTGCGGGCGGCGGAACGCGCTGGTTGTCCCTCAAATAGCGTCCGTCGATGGCCTTTGAGATCACAGGTCATTGACCCGCCATCTTCCCCCGTTATTTGGCCTCCCTTGGGGTGAGGCGGCGCGCCAGTCCCGGACGGGCGCGCGATCTAGACGAAGCAAGGATTATCATGAAGACGACGAGGATTCTTCTGCTCGCCGGCACGGTGCTGCCGGCCGTCGCTCTCGCCGCTCCCAGTTTTGCGCAGACCGCGACCTCAGGCGCTCCTATCGTCCTCGCGCAGGGACTGAATCCGGAAGCAGGTGGCGGCGATAGTGACCGCAAGAGCCGCAGATCAGAAGAGGGCGCGTCCGACCGAGGCCAGAGGTCGAAGCCGGATCGTGGCGACAGCGGGGACAGCGGCGAGCGCCCGTCCAAGCGGAAGGAGTCGCAGGACGACTCTATGCGCGAGATGCGCCAGCCGAAGGCGGACTCGTCGGACTCCCGCAGCGAGCGCAAGAAGAGCGATCCGGAGCAGCGCCAGAGCGACAAGCCAAGCCGTGAAAAGCGGGATCTGTTAGGCCCCGACCGGGCCGCGGGCGACGCCGGCGACAAGTCCGATGCGCGCGAGAAGAAGCAGCGCGCCAAGGAGAGCGGCGACGCGAAGGGCGCGAGCGACGCCGGCACGTCCGGCGACTCCAAGAACCAGAACATTTTCGACCGCAAGGAGCGTTCTGCGGAGCCGCGCGACAAGTCCAAGGATAAGAAGGACGCTGAAAGCTCGGACCGTGACTCCAAGGACCGGAAAGACCGGCTCGAGGACCTCCGGGGCGACTCCAAGGACAAGGCTGGTGCCGAAAAGTCGAGCCCGGACGCCGGCGACCGCAAGGACCGTCTTCAGGAACTGCGCGACAAGCGGGACGATCGCGGCTCGGACAAGGAGCGCGACCGGTCCGACGCGCGAGACAAGGACAAAGACAAAGACAAAGACAAGGACAAGGAGCGGGATCGCGACCAGCAGGGCGACCGTCGCGACCGCCTGCAGGATCTTCGGAATGACCGCGACCGCGACCGCGGCGACCGTCCCGGCGCGCGCGACGACCGTGATCGGCCAGGCGATCGCGACGCGCGCGACC
>NZ_JBJKEX010000463.1:0-1937 GCF_045505405.1 Hansschlegelia beijingensis
TGTGCCATACGGCGGTGACGATGCCGGTTCTGGTCGGCGGCGAGGCGCCGCCGCCGCAGGAGCGGATCGGCCTGATAATTCTGCCAGGCCTTGTAGGCGAGCCCGCCCAGGATCGCGAGGCCGCCAAGCTGCATGCCCGAGCCGGACAGCGGAGACTTCTTGCGGCCGCCGAGCAGGACTGTGGCGAGGCTGCCGGCGATCGCGCCGCCGGCGAGGCCGCCCAGATTGCCGCGCGCGAGGTCCTGCACCTGCTTCATCAGGTCGCCGGAGCCGCCGCCGGCCTGCGGAGCCGGACGCCGATCACCGCTCGGAGCTGGTCGGCCTTGGCCGGCCTGCTGACCCGCGCCGAGAAGCTGGTCGAGGATGGTCCGGGCGTCGAACATTTGCGTATCTCCGTCGGCGGAAGGCCGAGGAGGACGTAGGGAGGCGAAACCGCCGCAGCAAGCCCGACGGAGGTCAGCGCGCCTTCAGCGCCGCGGCTTCCTTGGCGAGCGACCTGATCCGGCTCCAGTCGCCGGCCTCGATCGCGTCCTGCGGCGCGACCCAGGAGCCGCCGACACAGGCGACGTTGCTCAGCGAGAGGTAGCTCTGGGCGTTCGAGGCGTCCACGCCGCCGGTCGGCACGAAGTGCAGATCCGGCAGCGGCGCGATCAGGGCCTTGAGGAACGCCGGGCCGCCGGCCGGACCCGCGGGGAAAAATTTCGCGAAGGTCGCCCCCCGCTCCGCCAGTTGCATGGCCTCCGAGGGAGTCGATACGCCGGGCAGGTAAGGGATCGGGGCTTCGCTGCCGGCCGCCAGCACGCGCGAGCTCGTGCCGGGGCTGACCAGGAAATCCGCGCCCGCGGCGATCGCAGCCTGCACCTGCTCAGGCTCAAGCAGAGTGCCGGCGCCGACCGTGACGCCCTCGACTTCCCCAACCACCGCCCGAAGCGCGTCGAGCGCCTGCGGCGTCCGCATCGTGATCTCCAGCACCATCAGCCCGCCGTCGCGAAGCGCCTTGGCGGTCTCGACTGCGGCCTCGGGCGTCGAGAAGGTCAGCACCGGCAACACCGGGGACCGGGAGAGAATTGCGGCCAGGCGTTCTGTCTTCGCGAGCGTGAACGACATTGGGGCTCCTCCCGGGTTCTACGAACGAACGGTGGAGGGTCCATCGCTCCCCATCGCGCCGAGGTCAAGCGACGACGGCGGAAGTAAGGCGCGGCCGGCGCTCGCATCCGCCGCTTCCGGCGGCTAGGTTGAGGCAAGAGTCGTGGACCCATCCGATGCCCTCCAATGACGGCGAGCCCGGCGAAGTTCCCAAGCCTCCTGCGCGTGAAAGCACGCTCGAGCGGAAGCTCTGGATCGCCGCCTATGTCATCATCATGGTCGTGCTCGCGGCCGGCGCGGCGCGCCGGCTGATGGCTCTGCTCTGAGCCTGGCGCGGGACAGGGGCGGCTTCGGAGGCGCTCTTCGACCGGCTGATCCGTCCTATTCTGCGCCGATTCGGCGAATCGCCGAGCGGCCGCCTAGCGAGCTTCTTAAGCCAAACCCAGTGAGCGACAGCGCCCTGACCATCACGCCTGTCGGATCCGAGCCCGCAGCGAGTGTGGCCCCTGAGGTCCTGTTCATGGGGCTCGACGCCGGCGGCACGCGGTGCCGCGCCCGGCTCCGCGACCCCTCCGGCCGTCTTCTCGGCGAAGGCGAGGCCGGCGTCTCGCAGAAGCGCGAGATGGAGGCGATGCGGGCCGAGCCTCATCCATTCGCGCGCCTTGAGCTCACGACCGACTTCGAGACCGCCTGCCTCGGGGCTCATGGCGGCGAGGACGGCGGCATCGTGATCGTCGGCACCGGCAGCGCCGCTTATGCCCGCGTGGCCGGCGCGGCGTTCCGGTTCGGGGGCTGGGGCTTCGAGGTCGGCGACGACGGCGGCGGAGCGCCCCTCGGCAGGGAGGTCGTGC
>NZ_JBJKEX010000464.1:0-1930 GCF_045505405.1 Hansschlegelia beijingensis
CCGCGCCGCTGCCCGCCTCACCGGCGGACGAGCCGGGCGCGGACGGCTACCCGACGGATATCTGTCGGAGCCGCGCGTCTTCCAGTCCGAAGCGCCGCAGGCGCAGGCCGCCGCGCTGGCGCGACGCGTCCGGAAGATGCTGATTTTCAAGGGAGAGAATGGCGCGCCCGAAAGGATTCGAACCTCTGACCCCCAGATTCGTAGTCTGGTGCTCTATCCAGCTGAGCTACGGGCGCGCGTCCGGGACGGCCTCAGTGGCCGCGGCGGAGGCGACGTGTTAGCCGCTCGGCGACGGCTTGGCAAGCGCCTTGGCACCCGGCTTGGCGAGCGCCTCGAAAGCCGCCGGCGTCACGCCCGCGCGCGTTCACGGGCTCGCGCCTGGAGATCGATGGGGCGGTCCGGGATGGTGATGCGGAAGGTCGCGCCCATCGTGCCCTCCACCAGCGCGATCGAGCCGCCATGGGCGCGCACGAGCTCCGCCGCGATCGCCAGTCCGAGCCCCGAGCCGCCCGGCCGGGTCGAGCCCTGGAACGGCTCGAACAGGTGCTCGCGCGCCTTGGGCGGCAGGCCGGGGCCGGTGTCCGAGACCTCGATCACCACCACCGCGCCCTCGCGGCGGCCCGAGATGCGGATCTGGTCGCGCGCCGGGTCCGGGGTCCCGCGATTCTCGAAGGCCTGCGTCGCGTTGCGGCCGAGATTGAGCAGGATGCGGAAGATGTGGTCCGGGTCGGCGTCGATCAGCAGGCCGCGCTCCACCGCGGTCGTGAAGCCGATCTGCGCCTCCTCGGTCGCGAGCCCAAGCGCGGTGCGGGTGTCCTCGACGATGTCGGCGAGCGAGGCCATGCGGCGCGCCGGCGGCGTTTCCTGCGCGGCGCCGTAGGACAGCGTCGACTGGCAGAAGCTGATGGCGCGGTCGAGGGTGGCGATCAGCTTCGGCGCGAGCTTCTGCACGGTCGGGTCAGAGACCGTGCCGAGCCGGTCGGACATCAGCTGCGCGGCCGCCAGCAGATTGCGGAGGTCGTGATTGATCTTGCTGACCGCGAGGCCGAGCGCGGCCAGCCGCGACTTCTGCTGGAGCTGGCCGTGGATCTCGCTCTGCATCCGCTCGAGCTCGCTCTCCGCGACGCCGATCTCGTCGGCGCGGCCGGAGGCCACCACGATGCGGCTCGCGTCCTCGGGCGCCTCGGCGAAGCCCACCATGGTGGCCGTGAGCCGCCGCACCGGCCGCACGATCATCAGGTCGAGCGCGAGATAGACGAGCGCCGCGGTGACGAGGGAGATCACCAGCGCCACCAGCAGCACGTTGCGGGCGAAGCCCAGCATCGCGTTGCGCAGCGCGGTCTCGTCGACCACGATTTCGATGAAGTCGCCCTGCTCGGGGGCCTCGGCGACCACGCGCGCCAGCCGCTTCTTGCCGTTCAGCATCACGTCGAAGGCGTCGAGGATCGCGCTGACGCCCGCCGGCTCGCGCCGGTCGATGGTGATCGCGACCTCGGGCGGCATGTCGGCGACCGCGAGCAGCCGGCGGGCCTCGCCCGACTTCAGGACGAGGGCGCGCGCGCCGATGCTCGCGAGCAGCTTGCGCGCCAGCGGCTCGGCCACCATGCCGTCCGGCGCGGCGTCGAGCGCGAGCGCGGCGGTGCGGGCGCGGTTCATCTCGTCGTCGATGTAGTTCAGCCGGAAATTCGCGACCGACGGCACGAAGATCATGATTTCCGAGACCATGACGAACAGCGCCGTCAGCGCGAGCAGCTTGCCGGAGAGGCCGAGGCGTCCGGTGGTGGCTTCCGCGTTGGTCGTCTGGTTTGTCATGATCTTGTTGGCGCGACGAAGCGCGTGCGCGCGGCCGGATGATGCGGCTCCGGGCCCGCTTCGTCAACGGCGCGCCCGGGAACCACCACGATGGCGCGAGCGGCCGCCCCCACGCGCC
>NZ_JBJKEX010000465.1:0-1922 GCF_045505405.1 Hansschlegelia beijingensis
ACGACGTTGACGCCGTCCGCGAGCATCAAGGGCAGGAACATCGGCACGACGATGTAGCTGATCTCGATCCACTCGATGAAGAAGCCGAGCACGAAGATGATCGCCAGCATGAACAGCAGCATGCCGGTGGCGCCGCCCGGAACCATCGCGAAGGCGTCGTGGACGAGCCGCTCGCCGCCGAGGCCGCGGAACGACAGCGCGAACACCTGGGAGCAGATCAGGATGAAGAACATCATGGCGGTGATGCGCGCGGTCGAGTTCACCACGTCGACCAGCGTCTTCATCGAGAGCCTGCCGGCGACCGCCGCGACCAGGATCGAGCCGACCGCGCCCATCGAGGCGGCTTCCGTCGGCGCCGCGACGCCGCCGATGATCGAGCCCAGCACGGCCAGCACCAGCGCGACGGGCGGCAGGCCGACCTTCAGCGTCTTCATCCACAGCTCGCGGCGCGGCAGCGCCTGCCGCTCGGCGAGCGGGATCGGCGGGACCATCTCGGGCTTGAACACCCCGACCAGCAGGATGTAGGCGCCCAGGATCCCCGTTAGCAGCAGCCCGGGGAACACGGCGGCCGCGAACAGCGTCCCGACCGACTGTCCCATAATGTCGGCGAGCAGGATCAGGATCGTGCTCGGCGGGATCAGCTGCCCGAGCGTGCCGGAGGCGCAGATCGCCCCGCAGGACAGCCTGGTGTCGTAGCCGCGCTTCAGGAGCGTCGGCAGCGTCAGCAGCCCGAGCGTCACGATGGTGGCGCCCACGATGCCGGTGGTCGCGCCCATCAGCATGCCGACCAGCACGATGCCGAGCCCCATGCCGCCGCGCAGGCCGCCGGCCAGATAGCCGATCACCTCCATGAGCTCGTCGGCCATGCGCGATTTCTCGAGCATGACCCCCATGAACACGAACAGCGGAATGGCGATCAGCGTGTAGTTCGCCGTCACGCCGTAGATGCGCGCCGGCAGCAGGTTGAACAGGCCCGTTCCGAAGCCGAGCCAGCCGAACACGAAGCCCGAGATCGCGAGCGTCAGCGCGACCGGAACGCCGACGAACAGCAGGACGAAGAAGGAGCCGATGCAGGCGAGCGCGAGGATCTCGTTATACGGCATTGATCGACGCCGTCTTGAGGCCGTCCGAGCCGCCGAAGAACGGCTTCAGCGCGCGCAGCACGGAGGCGAGGCTCTGCACCCCGAACAGCGCGAAGCCGGCCGGGATCATGGCCTTGATGATCCAGCGATAGGGCAGCCCGCCGGGGTCGGGCGAGCCTTCGCCGATCCGGTAGGACTGCAGGACGTAAGGCATGGAGATCTTGACGATCAGGACCGCCAGCGCGAGCGCGCACAGCGCCGAGAACAGGTCGATGGCGCGCCGCGCGATCTCCGGCAGGCTCGAGTAGAAGATGTCGACCCTGACGTGCCCGTCATGCTTGATCGTGTAGGCGATGCACAGCAGCGTCAGCGGCGCCATCAGGTGCCATTCGAGCTCCTGGGTCGCGACCGATCCGATGTGGAGGAAGTAGCGGGCGATGACGTTGCCCGCCATGACGAGGACGAGCGCGAGGCCCGTCCATGCGGCGATGCGGCCCGAGACCTCGACGATCACGTCGAGGCGACGGGCCCAGTTCTCGAGGCGCTCGGACATGAAGGTCAGACGCCGCCGACCCGGATCTGCTCCTGGAACACGGCCTCGGAGACGCCGGCCCACTTGTCGTGCTTCTCCTTGAACGCCAGGAACGCGTCGTAGACCTTCTTGATCTTCGGATCGGAAGCCGCGAGGCCGTCCAGCGTCTTCTTGGTGGTGGCGCGCAATCCCTCCACGACGTCCTTGGGCAGGGGGCCGGCGATCACGCCCTGGTTCTTGACGAGATCGTCGAGCGCCTCGGCGTTGGTGGCCTCGCACCAGGTGTGGCTGATCGTGTTGCAGGCCGC
>NZ_JBJKEX010000466.1:0-1918 GCF_045505405.1 Hansschlegelia beijingensis
CGCGCCGAGAAGCGTGGTGGCGACGCCGAGCAGGTGCTCCGCCGCCGTCTTCAGCGCCGCGGCGTGGCCGCGCGCGGCCTCCGTCAGATCCTCGGCCAGCAGCAGGTCCGCCAGCGCCAGAATGCCGCCGAGGGGCGTCCTGATCTCATGCGCCGCGACCGCGATGCGGTGCGTCGCGTCGACGGCCGGAGCAGCGTCGGCGAGGCTCGCGGTCGCGCTCATGCGGCGGCTCCTGAGACGATGGCGGGGACGGAAGGTTCGACCGCGACAGTGGCTTCCAGGGCTTTAACGATGGGCTAAGCCGACCGCGTAAAACAGCGTTGTTCACGCGTGATCCCCAGCTTCCCGACAAGCCCATGCGGCGGGTTCGCGTTGACCTCCGCGCCCGCAGTCCCTACGGGTCGAACTCCCGCCCGCGCAGCCTCCGGCTACCTTCCGGCATGTCAGAACTCGTCGCCATCGTGCTCCCGACCTTCGGGCTCATCGGCCTCGGCTATCTGGTCGGGCGGCTCGGCCTGCTCGGCGACCGGGCCGGCGACGGCCTGTCGGACTATGTGTTCCTGATCGCGGTTCCCTCGCTCATCTTCCGCACGCTTGCGGAAGGCCATTCGCCCGCCGCCAATCCCTGGGGCTACTGGATCGCCTATTTCGGCGGGGTGGCGGTGGTCTGGATCATAGCGATGGCGATCGCCATCAAGGGGTTGGGACGCGACAGGCGCGAGGCCGCCGTCCACGGATTCGCGGCCGCCCAGTCCAACACCGTCCTGGTCGGCGTGCCGCTGATCCTCAACGTCTACGGAGAAGCCGGCGCGACGCCGCTGTTCCTGCTGCTGGCGGTCCACCTGCCCATCATGATGACCGCGGCGGCGCTGCTCATCGAAACCGCCGGCCCGCGCAGCTCCTCAGGCGCCATGGCGAAGCGGCTCGCTCGGACGATCGTCACCCACCCGATCATCCTGGCGCTCGTCGCCGGTCTTGTCGCCCAGCGCCAGGGCTATGTTCCGGCCGGCGCCTTCGGATCCGTGATCGGCCAGCTCGCCGCGACCGCCAGCCCCTGCGCGCTGATCGCCATGGGGCTGGCGCTGAAGCGCTTCGGCTTCCTGAACGACCTCAAGGCCGTCTGGTCGATCTCGGCGCTGAAGCTCGTGCTGCACCCGCTGCTGGTGTGGGCGCTCGCGTTCCACGTGCTGGACGTGCCCCCGGTGTGGGCCGGGGTCGCGGTCCTGTTCGCCGCCATGCCGTGCGGGATCAACGCCTATCTGATCGCCGCGCGCTATCAGGTGGGCGAAACCACGGCCTCGGCGGCCATCGCGGTCTCGACGGCGATCTCGGTGCTGTCGGTCTCCGTGTGGCTGCTCGTGCTCGGCGTGGCGTAGCTCAGGCGCCGCGGGGCTTGGCCCGGCTGGTCGGCGCCGCCGCCGCCGGGTCTTCCGGCCAGACGTGCTTCGGATAACGCCCGCGCATTTCGGCGCGGACCTCCTTCCAGGATCCGGCCCAGAAGCCCGGCAGGTCGCGGGTCACCTGTATCGGTCGCTGCGCAGGCGACAGCAGGCGCAGCATGAGCGGGACCTGCCCTCCGGCGATCGCAGGATGCCGCTGAAGCCCGAACAGTTCCTGCACGCGGACGTCGAGCGCCGGCCCCTCCTCCGCATCGTAGTCGATCGGGAGGCGGGAGCCGGACGGCGCGTCGAAATGGCTGGGCGCCTCGGCGTCGAGGCGCCGGCGCAGATCGTATGGCACGAGCGCCTCGATCGCGTTCACGACCGTCTCGGCGGAGATTTCCCGCAGCGCCGTCGCGTCGCCGAGGAACGGCGCGAGCCAGTCCACGACGGATGCGGAGAGCGCCGCGTCCGACAGATCGGGCCAGCCGGCCTGCGGCTGCGACCGCCGCAGGAACTCGACGCGCGCGACGAGCGCG
>NZ_JBJKEX010000046.1:0-16368 GCF_045505405.1 Hansschlegelia beijingensis
GGGCGCTCGATCTCGGGCTGGTTCCGGGCGAGGGCGGTCTGACCGCCCGCCAGATGGCCGGGGCCGGGGCGCTCGACCTGCTGTTCCTGCTCGGGGCTGACGAGATCGACGTCGAGCCGGGCGCCTTCGTGGTCTATGTCGGCACGCATGGCGACCGCGGCGCGCACCGCGCCGACGTGATCCTGCCGGGCGCGGCCTACACAGAGAAATCGGGCCTCTACGTGAACACTGAAGGCCGCGTGCAGTTCGCCAACCGGGCGGCCTTCGCGCCCGGCGAGGGCCGCGAGGACTGGGCGATCCTGCGCGCCCTGTCCGAGCAGGTCGGCGCGCGGCTGCCCTACGACACGCTGGCGCAACTGCGGACGGCCCTGTTCGCCACGCATCCGCACATGGCCGCGCTGAACGAGATCTCGGCGGGCGCCGCTTCCGATGTCGAGCGTCTGGCCTCGGCCGGCGGCGCGCTCGGAGGCGAGCCGTTCCGCAGCGCGGTGCCGGACTTCTACCTCACCAACCCGATCGCCCGCGCTTCGGCCGTCATGGCCGAGATGAGCGCGCTGCGCGCGGCCCGCTTCGCGGAGGCCGCGGAGTAAGCCATGGACACGATTCTCCAAGTCCTGCTGATCGTGCTCCAGAGCGTCGTGCTGCTGGTCGCGCTGCTGGTGTTCATCGCCTACATCCTGCTCGCCGACCGCAAGGTCTGGGCGGCGGTGCAGCTCAGGCGCGGCCCGAACGTCGTCGGGCCGTTCGGGCTGCTGCAGTCCTTCGCCGACCTGCTGAAGTTCGTGCTGAAGGAGCCGGTGATCCCGGCGGGGTCCAACAAGGGCATCTTCCTGCTCGCCCCGCTCGTGACCTGTTTCCTCGCGCTCGCCGCCTGGGCCGTGATCCCGCTCGCCGACGGCTGGGCGATCGCCGACATCAATGTCGGCGTGCTCTACGTGTTCGCGATCTCCTCGCTCGGCGTCTACGGCGTCATCATGGGCGGCTGGGCCTCGAACTCGAAGTACCCGTTCCTCGGCGCGCTGCGCTCGGCGGCCCAGATGGTGTCCTATGAGGTCTCGATCGGCTTCGTGATCATCACCGTGCTGCTCTGCGTGGGCTCACTGAACCTGTCCGACATCGTCCACGCGCAGGACACCGCCGCCGGGCTGTTCGGCTGGTACTGGCTGCCGCTGTTCCCGATGTTCGTGATCTTCTTCATCTCGGCGCTGGCCGAGACGAACCGGCCGCCGTTCGATCTGGTGGAGGCGGAGTCGGAGATCGTCGCCGGCTTCATGACCGAATACGGCTCGACGCCGTACCTGCTGTTCATGCTCGGCGAGTACGTGGCGATCCTGACCATGTGCGCGCTGACCACCATCCTGTTCCTCGGCGGATGGCTGTCGCCGATCCCGTTCGCGCCCTTCACCTGGGTGCCCGGCGTGGTCTGGTTCGTTCTGAAGGGCTCGTTCGTCTTCTTCATGTTCGCGATGGTGAAGGCGTTCGTGCCCCGCTACCGCTACGACCAGCTGATGCGGCTCGGCTGGAAGGTGTTCCTGCCGATCTCGCTGTTCATGGTCGTGCTCGTCGCGGGCGTGCTGCAGTTCACCGGCTGGGCGCCATGACTGTGGCGCTGGTTTGTCTCGTCGGCGCCGCGATCGGCGTCATCGTAGGATTTGTCGCCGCTCGGATCGGCCTCCCGATTGTGTTGAGAAGCCAAAGAGCGGCGGCGGCCGCGGGGCGCTTGCCCGTGCTGTTCAAGGATTCTGACCGTCTCGAACGGCTTACGCGGCTCGTATACCGATACATGTTCCCGCTCGTGTTTGGCGGAGTGGGCGCCGTTGCGGCCTACACAACTTGGTTCGGGCGCACTGGGCAATGAACGCAGGCGCACTCGGCGCCCTCCTCGGGGCGGTCGCCGGAGCGCTGATCGGGGCGCTTGGCGCCAAGGCCTTGAACGCCGGGCTCGACCGGCAGATCGCGGGGGCGTCTCCCGAGGACACCCGGAAGTTCACGACGATCCGCCGGCTCGCCGGTCCGATCGTCATCGCGACGACGATCGTGGAGATCGCGATCGTCGGCTATGTCGCGGCTGAGATGCTGGCGGGCTGAAGCTCGCGGAGAGGGTTCTGGAATGCGGCTCGACCAAGCGGCCCGCTCGCTGTTCCTGAAGGAGTTCGTGTCGGCGTTCTTCCTGTCGATGCGCTACTTCTTCCGGCCGAAGGCGACGATCAACTACCCGTTCGAGAAGGGCGCGCTCTCGCCGCGCTTCCGCGGCGAGCACGCGCTGCGCCGCTATCCGAACGGCGAGGAGCGCTGCATCGCCTGCAAGCTGTGCGAGGCGATCTGCCCGGCGCAGGCGATCACCATCGAGGCCGGGCCGCGCCGCAACGACGGCACGCGGCGCACGACCCGCTACGACATCGACATGGTGAAATGCATCTATTGCGGCTTCTGCCAGGAGGCCTGCCCGGTCGACGCCATCGTCGAGGGTCCGAACTTCGAGTTCGCGACCGAGACGCGCGAGGAGCTCTACTACGACAAGGAGCGCCTGCTCGCGAATGGCGACCGGTGGGAGCGCGAGATCGCCCGCCGCATCGCGCTCGACGCGCCGTACCGATGAGCCGGACGTCCGTCAGGGCGCCGCTCGCGTCTTTACCTTCCGCCCCTTGCGCCGTACTCAGCCGCCGTTCAGCCGGACCAGGCTCGGGAAGCCGCCCATGACCCTGCCCGACATCTTCTTCTATGTGTTCGCCAGCGTGACGGTCGCCGCCGCCGTGATGGTGATCTCCGCGCGCAATCCCGTGCACTCGGTGCTGTTCCTGATCCTCGCCTTCGTGAACGCGGCCGGCCTGTTCGTGCTGATGGGCGCCGAGTTCCTCGCGATGATCCTGATCGTCGTCTATGTCGGCGCGGTCGCGGTGCTGTTCCTGTTCGTGACCATGATGCTCGACGCCGACTACCGCGAGCTTCGCGCAGGCTTCCTGCAGTATCTGCCCGTCGGCCTGCTGGTCGGGCTCGTGGTGCTGACGGAGCTGGTGCTGGTGGTCGGCGCCTGGAGCGTCTCGGGCGCATTGCCGAAGACGCCGGCCAAGACGCCGATTCCCGCCGACATCACCAACGCAGAGGCGCTCGGGCGGGTGCTCTACACGGACTACGTGCTGCTGTTCCAGGCGTCGGGCCTCGTGCTGCTGACCGCGATGGTCGGCGCGATCGTGCTGACTCTGCGCGAGCGCCGCCTCGCGGTGAAGCGTCAGGACATCGCCGAGCAGGTCGGCCGCCGGCCGGCGGACGCGATCGAGGTGGTGAAGGCGCCGGTCGGGCAGGGCGTCGCCGAAGGGGGAGGCGTACGGTGACCGTCGGGCTCGAGCACTATCTCGTCGTCGCCGCGATCCTGTTCACGATCGGGGTGTTCGGCATCTTCATGAACCGCAAGAACGTCATCATCATCCTGATGTCGGTCGAGCTCATCCTGCTCGCGGTCAACATCAACCTCGTCGCCTTCTCGACCCATCTCGGCGACCTGAAGGGGCAGGTGTTCGCGCTGTTCGTGCTGACGGTGGCGGCCGCGGAGGCCGCGATCGGCCTCGCGATCCTGGTGGTCTACTTCCGCAACCGCGGCACCATCGCGGTGTCCGACATCAACATGATGAAGGGCTGAGGACGCGATGTATTACCTCATCGTCTTCCTGCCCCTGCTGGGCGCGATCATCGCCGGCGCCATCGCGCTCGCCGGCGCTCGCAAGCGCCACCCCGGGGCCGTAGGCCCGGTCGACGCCTTCCATCACGGGCACGGCCACCACCACGAAGTGCATCCGACGCCCGCCGATTTCGCGCCGCATGACGACCACGCGCACGGCGACCACGGCCATGACGACCACGCCCATGGTCCGGCCGAGCCGGCCGCGGCCGGCTCGCGCGCGGCTGAGCTCGTCACCACCGGGCTGCTGATGGTGTCGGCGATCCTGTCATGGTTCGCCTTCGTGGACGTCACGCTCAACGACGCCGACGCGCATGTGAAGTTGATGCGCTGGATCTCGGCCGGCGGCCTCCAGCTCGACTGGGCGTTCCGGATCGACACGCTGACCGCCGTGATGCTGGTGGTCGTCAACTCGGTGTCGGCGCTCGTCCACCTCTACTCGATCGGCTACATGCACGAGGATCCGCACCGTCCGCGGTTCTTCAGCTACCTGTCGCTGTTCACCTTCGCCATGCTGATGCTGGTGACGTCGGACAACCTCGTCCAGATGTTCTTCGGCTGGGAAGGCGTCGGCCTCGCGAGCTATCTGCTGATCGGCTTCTGGTACCAGAAGCCTTCGGCGAACGCCGCGGCGATCAAGGCCTTCGTGGTCAACCGCGTCGGCGATTTCGGCTTCTCGCTCGGCATGTTCGCGACCTTCGCGGTGTTCGGCAGCGTCTCCTTCGAGACGATCTTCGCCGCCGCGCCGGGCGCCGCCGACAAGACCATCAACTTCCTCGGCCACGACTGGCACGCGCTGACCGTCATCTCCTTCCTGCTGTTCATCGGCGCGATGGGCAAGTCGGCGCAGATCGGCCTGCACACCTGGCTGCCGGACGCGATGGAAGGACCGACGCCGGTCTCGGCGCTGATCCACGCGGCCACGATGGTGACGGCCGGCGTGTTCCTGGTCGCGCGCATGTCGCCGATCTTCGAGCACGCGCCGGACGCGCTCGCCTTCGTAACCTTCATCGGAGCGACGACGGCGATCTTCGCCGCCACGATCGGTCTCGTGCAGACCGACATCAAGCGCGTCATCGCCTATTCGACCTGCTCGCAGCTCGGCTACATGTTCGCAGCCCTCGGCGTCGGGGCCTATGGCGTCGGGGTGTTCCACCTGTTCACGCACGCCTTCTTCAAGGCGCTGCTGTTCCTTGGCTCCGGCTCGGTCATCCACGCGATGCACCACGAGCAGGACATGCGGAACATGGGCGGCCTGCGCCGGCTGATCCCGGTGACCTACTGGATGATGGTGATCGGCACGCTCGCGCTCACCGGCTTCCCGCTGACCGCCGGCTACTACTCGAAGGACGCCATCATCGAGGCGACATACGCGGCGCACACCAGCGTCGGGACCTACGCCTTCATCATGACGGTCACGGCGGCCCTGCTGACCTCGTTCTATTCCTGGCGGCTGATCTTCCTGACCTTCCATGGCGCGCCGCGGGCGTCGCTCGAGACCATGAGCCATGTCCACGAGAGCCCTCGGGTGATGCTCATCCCGCTGCTGCTGCTCAGCGTGGGCGCGCTGTTCGCCGGCATCGTGTTCCACAGCGCCTTCGTGGGCGCGGGCTACGACGCGTTCTGGCGCGGGGCGATCTTCACGGGCGAGCACAACGAGATCATGCATCACATGCATGACGTGCCGAGGCTCGTCGTCTACGCGCCCGCCATCGTGATGGTGATCGGCTTCGCGCTCGCCTGGCTGTTCTACATCAAGCGCCCCGACCTGCCGGGCCGGCTCGCGAAGCAGCAGGTGCTGATCTACCGCTTCCTGCTCAACAAATGGTACTTCGACGAGCTCTACGACCTCGTGTTCGTGCGGCCCGCGAAGTGGATCGGCCGCTTCCTCTGGAAGACCGGCGACGGCAAGATCATCGACGGCCTCGGGCCGGACGGCGTCTCCGCGCGCGTGATCGACGTCACCGACCGAGTGGTGCGGCTGCAGACCGGCTACGTCTACCATTACGCCTTCGCGATGCTGATCGGCGTCGCGGCCCTCTTCACGTGGTTCATGGTCCGGGGGCTGTGACGGCGATGACCGACTGGCCCATTCTCTCGCTGCTGACGTTCCTGCCGCTGGTCGGCGTCGCGTTCCTGCTGGTCATCCGCGGGAACGACGAGGCGGCTCTCAGGAACATCCGCCACGTCGCGCTGTGGACCACGGTGATCGACTTCGTCATCGCGCTCGTGTTGTGGGCGAAGTTCGATCACGCCAATCCGGGCTTCCAGTTCGTCGAGAACGCGGAATGGCTCGGCGGCGCGATCAACTACCGGATGGGCGTGGACGGCATCTCGACGCCGTTCATCATCCTGACCGCCTTCCTGATGCCGTTCTGCATCCTGGCCTCGTGGACCTCGATCACCCACCGGGTGAAGGAGTACATGATCGCCTTCCTGGTGCTCGAGACGCTGATGATCGGCGTGTTCTCGGCGCTCGATCTCGTGCTGTTCTACCTGTTCTTCGAAGGCGGCCTGATCCCGATGTTCCTGATCATCGGGATCTGGGGCGGCCCTCGCCGGGTCTATGCGAGCTTCAAGTTCTTCCTCTACACGCTGCTCGGCTCGCTGCTGATGCTGGTCGCGATCCTCGCGATGTACGGCGACGCCGGCACGACCGACATCCAGACGCTGCTCGCCTACAAGTTCCCGGCGGACATGCAGTGGTGGCTGTGGCTCGGCTTCTTCGCCTCGTTCGCGGTGAAGATGCCGATGTGGCCGGTGCACACCTGGCTGCCGGACGCGCATGTGGAGGCGCCGACGGCGGGCTCCGTGATCCTGGCGGGCATCTTGCTGAAGATGGGCGGCTACGGCTTCCTGCGCTTCTCGCTGCCGATGTTCCCGATCGCGAGCGCCGACTTCGCGCCGCTCGTGTTCGCGCTGTCCGTCGTCGCGATCATCTACACCTCGCTGGTCGCGCTGATGCAGGAGGACATCAAGAAGCTGATCGCCTACTCGTCGGTCGCCCATATGGGCTTCGTCACGATGGGCATCTTCGCGATGAACCCTCAGGGCGTGCAGGGCGCGGTGTTCCAGATGGTGAGCCACGGGCTCGTTTCGGGCGCGCTGTTCCTGTGCGTGGGCGTGATCTACGACCGGCTGCACACCCGCGAGATCGCGGCCTTCGGCGGGCTCGTGAACAAGATGCCGTGGTACGCGGCCGCGTTCATGGTGTTCACCATGGCGAATGTCGGCCTGCCTGGGACCTCCGGCTTCGTCGGCGAGTTCCTGACGCTGCTGGGCGCGTTCCAGGCCAACACCTGGGTCGCGCTGTTCGCCACGACCGGCGTCATCCTCTCGGCCGGCTACGCGCTGTGGCTCTATCGGCGCGTGGTGTTCGGAACGATCAAGCCGGGGCTTGAGGCGATCCCGGACCTGTCGCGCCGCGAGATCGCGATGCTGCTCCCGCTGGCGGTCCTGACCGTGGTTTACGGCGTATGGCCGGCCCCTGTGCTGGACATGTCGGCCGCCACCGTCGACGGCATGCTGCAGTCCGCCCAGGCCGCCATCGCCGCGGCCGGCAAGGCCGCGATGGCGGGGCAGTGATGAAGCACGCCGCACTTTTCTCCAGAATCGAGCGCTGACGCATGGACGCCTCCGCCCTTCCGCTGCTCGCCCCCGCGCTGCCCGAGATCGTGCTCGCCATCGGGGCGCTCGGGCTCGTCCTGATCGGCGCGATCATGGGCGACCGGGCCACGGGCCTGGTCAACGGCCTGGCGCTGGGCCTCATCGCGCTCGCGACCGTGCTCGTGCTCGCCGCGCCCACCGACGCGCCGGCGACCTTCGGCGGCTCGTTCAAGCTCGACGCCTTCGCCCGCTTCATGAAGATGCTGGCCTTCATCGGCGCCTTCGCGGCGCTGGCGCTGAGCTTCGACTACATGCGCCGGGAGAACTTCGCGCGCTTCGAATACGCCATCCTGGTCGTGCTCTCGACGCTCGGCATGGCGCTCATGATCTCGGCCTCGGACCTGATCGCGCTCTATCTCGGTCTCGAACTGCAGTCGCTGGCGCTCTATGTGATCGCCGCGATCCACCGCGATGACCGTCGCTCGACCGAAGCCGGCCTGAAGTACTTCGTGCTCGGGGCGCTCTCCTCCGGCATGCTGCTCTACGGCGCCTCGCTGGTCTATGGCGTGACGGGCGCGGTCGGCTTCGCCGACATCGCCGCGGCGCTCGGCGGCGGCCAGCCCTCCATCGCGCTGATCTTCGGAATCGTGTTCCTGCTCTCGGGCTTCGCCTTCAAGGTCTCGGCGGTGCCGTTCCACATGTGGACGCCGGACGTCTACGAGGGCGCGCCGACCCCGATCACGGCGTTCTTCGCTTCGGCCGCCAAGGTCGCAGGCGTGGCGATGTTCGTGCGCGTCGTCGCCGAAGCCTTCCCGAGCGTCACCGAATGGCGGCAGATCGTGGTGTTCGTCGCGATCGCCTCGATGGCGCTCGGCTCGTTCGCTGCGATCGGGCAGCGCAACATCAAGCGCCTGATGGCCTACTCCTCGATCGGCCACATGGGCTACGTGCTGGTCGGTCTTGCGGCCGGCACCCCGGAGGGCGTCCGCGGCGTCGCGATCTATGTGGCGATCTATGTCGCGATGACGCTCGGCGCCTTCGCCTGCATCCTCTCGATGCGCGTCGGCGATCGTTACGTCGAGGAAATCGACGACCTGGCCGGGCTGTCGCGGACCAATCCGGCGATGGCCTTCGTGCTCGCGATGATCATGTTCTCGCTGGCGGGCATCCCGCCGCTCGCGGGCTTCTTCGCCAAGTTCTACGTGTTCTATGCCGCGGTGAACGCCGGGCTTGCGCCTCTCGCCGTCATCGGCCTCGTGCTGAGCGTCATCGGCGCGTTCTATTATCTGCGCATCGTGAAGATCATTTATCTCGACGAGCCTAAGGTCGAGTTCGCGCCGATGACGTTCGCGGCTAAGACGGTGCTCACCATCGCGGGCGGCTTCACGATTCTCTATTTCCTCTATCCGGCTCCGCTGGGCGTGGCCGCGTCCGCCGCCGCGCAATCCCTGTTCTGAGGGCGGAATGCAGAACCCCAAGGACATTTCGCTGACGCGACAAGCCGCATGAGTTTCGCTCTCGGCCCGATGGCGATCGCCGCCGGCCATTCTCTCGTCGCCTATGACACGGTCGGCTCCACCAACACTGAGGCCCTTGCGCTGGTGCGTGAGGGCAGGGGGCCGGTCTGGGTGGCCGCGCGCTCGCAGACGGAAGGCCGCGGAAGGCGGGGGCGCGAGTGGTCGACCGAGCGCGGCAATCTGGCGGCGAGCTTCGGCCTTGCGATCGAGGCCACGCCGGCCGTAGCGGCGACCCTGGGGTTCGCGGCAGGACTGGCGCTTGAATCCGCGCTCCGGCTGACGGCGCCGTCGCTTCAGGCGCGCACGTCGCGCCCCGAGCTCAAATGGCCGAACGACGTCGTCGTAGACGGCGCCAAGCTCGCCGGGATCCTTCTGGAGGCGGACGCCGTTTCTGAGGGCCGGCTCGCCGTCGTGGTCGGCCTTGGCGTCAACGTGGCTTCGGCGCCTGAGGGGCTGCCATACCCCGCCACGAGCCTCGCCGCGCGTGGGGACCGGGTCACGGCAGAGGAGCTGTTCGCGTCGCTGGCGGACGCGCTGGTCGGCTGGCTCGAGGTCTGGAACGAGGGCCGCGGGCTGCCCGCGGTGCGGAAGGCCTGGATGGCGCGGGCGGCGGGCCTCGGCGCGCAGGTCGAGGTCGACATGGGCGACCGCAGAATTCGAGGCCGCTTCGAGTCGATCGACGAGAGCGGCCGGTTGGTTATCCGCGCCCCGACCGGGGTCGCGACCGCGATCGCCGCCGGCGACGTCTATTTCGGCGCGGCGGCGACGCACGCCGCGCAAGGGTGAGAATGGCTCAGGATCTGGTTTTCGCGCCGCTCGGAGGGGTCGGCGAAATCGGCATGAACGCCGGGCTCTACGGTTATGGCGAGGGCCCCAAACGGCGCTGGCTGATGGTCGACTGCGGCGTGCTGTTCGGCGATCCGGCCATGACGCCCGGCATCGACCTGATCATGCCGGACATCCGCTTCGCGAAGGCGCAGCGCGCCAACATCGAAGCGCTGGTGCTGACGCACGCGCATGAGGATCACTACGGCGCCGTGCTCGACCTGTGGCCGGAGCTCGGCTGCCCGGTCTACGCAACCCCGTTCGCAGCGGCGATGCTGGAGGCGAAGCGGGTCTCCGAGAGGGGCGCGCCCAAGATCGACGTGCGGGTCATCCCGCAGGGTGGGCGTTTCACCGCCGGACCGTTCGAGGTCGAGTTCGTCGCCGTCGCGCATTCCATCCCGGAGTCGAACGCGCTCGCGATCCGCACGCCGGCGGGCACGGTCGTGCACACTGGCGACTGGAAGATCGACCTGACGCCCGTGCTCGGACCCGCGACCGACGAGGCCCGTCTGCGGGCGATCGGCCAGGAGGGCGTCGCCGCGGTGATCGGCGATTCCACCAACGCGCTCCGCGAGGGGTTCTCGCGGTCGGAAAAGGAGGTCGCGGAGAGCCTCAAGGAGCTGATCGGCAGCGCCCCGGGTCGCGTCGCGGTCACGACCTTCGCGTCGAATGTCGGGCGGCTGCGCGCCGTCGCGGAGGCGGCGCTCGCATGCGACCGCCAGGTCGTGGTGATCGGCCGCGCCATGCACCGGGCGCTCGAGGTCGGGCGGATGCTCGGCTATCTCGAAGGCATCCCGGAGTTTCTCGACGCGGACGCCTACGGCTATCTGCCGCGCGACAAGGTCGTGGCGCTGATGACCGGCAGCCAGGGCGAGCCGCGCGCCGCGCTCGCCCGCATCGCGAACGGCGATCATCCGATGGTGGCTCTCGCCAAGGGCGACCGGGTGATCTTCTCGTCCCGCGCGATCCCCGGCAACGAGAAGGCCGTCGGCCGCGTGATCAACGGCCTGATCGCCGGCGGCGCCCAGGTGATCACCGACCGCACCCACTTCGTCCACGTGTCGGGACATCCGCATCGCGAGGAGCTCGCCACGCTCTACGGCTGGCTCAAGCCGCAGCTCGTCGTCCCTGTCCATGGCGAGGAGCTGCACATGGCGGAGCATCTTGAGGCCGCGAAGTCGGCTGGCGCCGGGAGCGTCGCGCGCGTCCGGGACGGCCAGATGATCCGCATCGCCGGAGGCCCGGCCGAGATCGTCGACGAGGTGGTCTCCGGCCGCATGCTCAAGGACGGTCGCGTGCTGATCTACGCCACCGAGCCGACCATCTCGGAGCGGAGGAAGCTGGCGTTCGCGGGCGTGGTCTCGGTCGCCTTGGCGATCGACCAGTCGGGCGACGTCGCCGGCGACCCGGACGTCAGGTTCAGCGGCCTGCCGCCGCGCGACGACGAGGGCACGCCGATGCTCGAGGTCATCCGCGATACGGTGCTGGATTGCCTGGACGGGCTCGCCCGTCCGCGCCGTCGCGACGCGGCGTTGGTGGCCTCCGCGATCGAGCGCGCCGTGCGCGCCGAGCTCAACCTCGTATGGGGCAAAAAGCCGGTTTGCCACGTCTCCGTGCTCGGCGTATGAGCGATCCGGGTCGGCTACGGCCGGCTCGCGGACAGCTTCGTCCCCCCTGGGATGACCGGAGATCATCATGATCGGGCGCCTCAACCACGTGGCCATAGCGGTGCCGGATCTCGCGGCCGCCACTGCGGTCTATCGGGACACGCTCGGCGCCAAGGTGACGCCCGCGACCGAGCAGCCCGAGCACGGGGTCAGCGTGGTCTTCATCGAGCTTCCGAACACCAAGATCGAGCTGCTTGAGCCGCTTGGCGAAAAGTCGCCGATCGCCGCCTTTCTCGAGCGCTCCCCGGCCGGCGGCATCCACCACATCTGCTACGAGGTCGACGACATCGTGGCGGCGCGCGACCAGCTGAAGGCCCAGGGCGCGCGGGTGCTCGGCGACGGCGAGCCGAAGATCGGCGCGCACGGCAAGCCGGTGCTGTTCCTCCACCCGAAGGACATGCTGGGCGCTCTCGTGGAGCTCGAACAGGCTTGATCTTCTCGGCTGTCAGCTGGGCCGCGGTCTATTTCATCATCTGGTGGACGACGCTGTTCGCCGTGCTGCCGTTCGGCGCCCGCAGCCAGTCGGACGCGGGCGAGATCACGCCCGGAACGGAGCCGGGCGCGCCGTTCAGCGCCCGCCTCGGTCGCATCATCGTGATCACCACCATCGTGGCGACGATCATCTTCGCTGGTGTCTATCTTCTGCTGACGCAGGAGCTTTTCGGGCTGGACGACATCCCGTTCCTGCCGCGGTTCGAGCAGGCCCGCTGACCGCCGCGGCCGGAAGGCGGGCAAAAAAAAGCAAGGCCGAGGCCTTGCGTTTTGTGGCAGTTCGCATTGGTCCGCGCTCTGACGCCGCGAGCGGTGCGGGACTTCGGCGTCTGATGGGCGTACGCCTTAGCGGCGGGCCTGCGGACATCCTCCCAAGCGCGAGCCTTTGATCCGACGAGGCAACTTCGCCGGTGGCCCTTGTTATGGAAGTAAAGCTAGCCGAGCCCGGAAGGTTTGTCACCTCCTTGTGCAGAGGGCGCCAAAAAAAGAAGCGTGAACGACCAGGGGCCTTCAGGGGAGCCGGCGCTTGTGTTTCCCGGGCCCTTCCGCTTTCGTGCGCGGCCACGGCCGCCGGCGCGCGGCGGGCCGGATTCGCATTCAGCCTGAGATCTCCATGCGCCTGAGCCGCTACTTCCTTCCCATCCTTCGCGAGGCGCCCAAAGAGGCCGAGATCGTCTCGCACCGGCTGATGTTGCGGGCCGGGATGATCAGGCAGGAGGCCGCCGGCATCTATGCCTGGCTGCCGCTCGGCCTGCGCGTGCTGAACAAGATCGCCGACATCGTTCGCGAGGAGCAGAACCGGGCCGGAGCCGTCGAGCTCCTGATGCCGACGCTGCAGCTCGCCGATCTGTGGCGCGAGAGCGGACGGTACGACGCCTATGGCGAGGAGATGCTGCGCATCAAGGATCGGCATGAGCGCGAGATGCTCTATGGCCCGACCAACGAGGAAATGATCACCGAGATCTTCCGGGCGGGCGTCCGTTCCTACAAGGACTTGCCGAAGAACCTCTACCACATCCAGTGGAAGTTCCGGGACGAGCGGCGTCCGCGCTTCGGCGTGATGCGCTCGCGCGAGTTCCTGATGAAGGACGCCTACTCGTTCGATCTCGACGCCGAGGGCGCCAAGACGTCCTACAACCGGATGTTCGTCGCCTATCTCAGGACCTTCGCGCGGCTTGGCCTCAAGGCGATCCCGATGCGGGCCGACACGGGCCCGATCGGCGGTGACCTCAGCCACGAGTTCATCATCCTGGCCAAGACCGGCGAGAGCGAGGTGTTCTGCCACAAGAACTTCCTCGACTTCGACACGCCGCCTGCGGACGTGGACTTCGGCGACCCGGCCGCCCTGCAGGCGATCGTCGACCGCTGGACGAGCCTCTACGCCGCGACCGAGGACATGCACGACGCGGGCGCCTTCGAAGCTCTGGCCGCCACCGACCGGCTTTCGGCGCGGGGCATCGAGGTCGGCCACATCTTCTATTTCGGCACCAAGTATTCGCTGCCCATGAAGGCCTTCGTCACCGGCCCCGACGGCAAGGACACGCCGGTGCACATGGGCTCGTACGGCATCGGGCCGAGCCGGCTGGCGGCGGCGATCATCGAAGCCGGCCATGACGACGCCGGAATCATCTGGCCGGATGCGGTGGCCCCGTTCAGGGTGGGGCTGGTGAACCTCAAGCCGGGCGACGCCGCCGTCGACGCCGCCTGCGAGGATCTCTACGCGAAGCTGACGGGGCAGGGGATCGACGTGCTCTACGACGACACCGACGAGCGCGCTGGCTCCAAATTCGCCACCATGGAGCTGATCGGCCTGCCCTGGCGCCTGGTGGTCGGCCCCAAGGGGCTGGCGGCCGGCACGGTCGAGCTGAAGCGCCGGGCCGGCGGAGCGGCCGAGCAACTCAGCCCCGAATCCGCGCTCGCCGCGATCATCGGCTGAGGGCGTGGCGAGCTTGCGATCATCCTCGGCTTCGCCGGCGGGCTCCACGCGGCCCTTCGCGCCGTTCGAGTGGCTGATCGCGGGCCGCTATCTGCGCGCCCGCCGGAAGGAAGGCTTCATCTCGGTCATCGCCGGCTTCTCGTTCCTCGGCATCACGCTCGGCGTCGCGACGCTGATCATCGTGATGGCCGTCATGAATGGCTTCCGGACCGAGCTTCTGAACAAGATCCTCGGCATCAACGGCCACGTGGTCGCCCAGCCGCTCGACGGGCCGCTGACCGATTACGCCGCCGTCGCCGACCGGCTCAGCAAGGTCTCGGGCGTCAAGTTCGTGATCCCGCTCGTCGAGGGGCAGGCGCTGGCCTCCTCTCCCTCGGCCTCCGGCGGCGTTCTGGTGCGCGGCCTGCGCGCCCAGGACTTGGGGAAGCTGCAGCTCGTCTCGCGCACGATCCGCGACGGCAGCCTCGAGAACTTCGACGACGGCGGCGGGGTGCTGATCGGAAAGCGCCTGGCGGACCAGCTCGGGCTGCGGGCCGGCGACACCCTGACCCTGGTGAGCCCCCGCGGGGCCGTGACCCCGATGGGCGTCACGCCCCGGATCAAGGGCTACAGGGTCGCCGGCGTGTTCGAGATCGGCATGTCGGAGTATGACGGCGCCTTCGTCTTCATGCCGCTGCAGGAGGCGCAGGCCTATTTCAACCGCGACGACGACGTCACCGGCATCGAGGTCTATCTCGATCACCCGGACCTTGTCGGCAAGGTGAAGCCGAACCTGCAGGAGGCGGCGGACCGGCCGCTCTACATGCTGGACTGGCGCGACCGGAACAAAACCTTCTTCTCGGCCCTGGAGGTCGAACGCAACGTGATGTTCCTGATCCTCACGCTGATCGTGCTGGTGGCCGCGCTCAACATCATCTCCGGCCTGATCATGCTCGTGAAGGACAAGGGTCGCGACATCGCTATCCTGCGCACCATGGGCGCGACCCGCGGGTCGATCATGCGCATCTTCCTGATCACCGGCGCGAGCATCGGGGTCGTGGGCACCCTGGCGGGCTTCGCGCTCGGCATGGTGGTCTGCTGGAACATCGAGACGATCCGCGCATTCCTGGCGTCGCTCACCGGGACGGAGCTGTTCTCTCCCGAGGTCTACTTCCTGAGCCGGCTCCCCGCCGATCCGGATATGAAAGAGACCGTGACGGTGGTGCTGATGGCGCTCACCCTCTCCGTCGCCGCCACGCTCTATCCCTCCTGGCGGGCCGCCAAACTCGATCCAGTCGAGGCGCTGCGTTACGAATGAGCGAGGTCCAGGACGTTTCGGAGGAGTTCGACGGCGCCTCGGCCGGACCAGCCGCGGGGCCGCTGCTCGTGATCGATCATGTCGCCCGGCGCTACCGCCAGGGCGACGCCGCGGTCGACGTGCTGATCGACGCCTCGGCCCAGCTCGCGGCCGGCGAGGTCGTGGCGCTGGTCGCGCCCTCCGGCGCGGGCAAGTCGACCCTGCTGCATATCGCGGGGCTGCTCGAACGGCCGGACGGCGGCGAGGTGTTCTTCGACGGCGAGCCCACGGCCGGCCTGTCCGACGACGCCCGCACGGCGCTCAGGCGCAACGAGGTGGGCTTCGTCTACCAGTTCCATCATCTGCTGCCGGAGTTCACGGCGCTCGAGAACGTCGTCATGCCGCAGCTCATCCGGGGCCTCGGCGCCGTCGAGGCGCGCACCAGGGCGACGGAACTGCTCTCCTATCTCGGGCTCGGACAGAGGCTCGATCACCGCCCGGCCGAACTGTCCGGAGGCGAGCAGCAGCGCGTGGCGATCGCCCGCGCGGTGGCAAACGCGCCGCGCCTGCTGCTTGCGGACGAACCGACGGGCAATCTCGACCCGGTGACCTCCGCTCACGTGTTCGCGACGCTGACGGCGCTGGCGCGCGCCTCCGGGCTCGCCGCGATCGTCGCCACGCACAATCTCGAGCTCGCCGAAACGCTGGACAGACGCCTCACGCTGCGAGACGGCGTGCTGGTCGAAACCTGACGGGCGAAACCGCTTGGCGCCCGAAGGCCCGACCCCGACCGGCTCGCCCGCTCCGACGGCGGAGCCGGAGCGGGCCCGGGAGCTGAAGGCGGCCGGTCAGGGAGCGGTTCTGCGGCGCGCGCCCTGGGCGGCGGCGCTGCTCGACTGGATAAGCGGCCGCTTCAGGGCGAGCGAGGCCTGGCTCGTCGGCCTTGCGATCGTGGTCGGATCCGCGGCCGGGGCGCTGACGGTGGCGCAAGGCGCGATCGCCGAGACGGTGCAGCATCTACTGTTCCGGCTGCCGGCCGAGGCGCGGCTCAGCGCCATGCCCTCCCTCAGCCTGACGCAGCTTCTTATCCTGCCGCTCGGCGGAATCGCGCTCGCGGCTTTCACGCTGGTGGTCCGGGCGCGTCGCCGGGCGCTGGTCGACGCCGTGGAGGCCAACGCGCTCCACGGCGGGCGGATGTCGGTGATCGACAGCCTCATCATCTCCGGACAGACGCTGATCTCGAACGGCTTCGGCGCCTCGGTCGGCCTCGAAGCCGCCTATGCGCAGATGGGCGGCGCGGGCGGCTCGCTCGCGGGGCGGGCTTTCCGGATCAGGCGCGCGGACGTGCGGACGCTGGTCGGTGCGGGGGCGGG
>NZ_JBJKEX010000467.1:0-1908 GCF_045505405.1 Hansschlegelia beijingensis
GCCGAGCCGCCGCCGGAGGCCTCCACCTCGACCGCCTCCGCCACCAGCGCCCGGGCCTCGTCCACGAAGCCGAAGCGCGCGCGGTGGAGCACGTCGAAGTCAGCAGCGACGCGCTGGAGGTCGAGCGCGCCCGCCTGGGCGGCGGCGGCGTCCAGCGGAACCTCGATCGTGGAGTCCGTGCCGTGGTAGCGGACGTGGAGGCGCGCCTCGATCCCGGGATCCTCGACCGACTGCCGGCGCAGCTCCTCCTGCGCCTGCGCGGCGAGCGTCGCCACGGCCTCGGCGATCTTTTCTCCGGCCTCCGCGAGCGGCGCGCCCAGCGTCGCCGTGCGGCTGGCGCGGATGTCCGCGAGCCCCATGCCGTAGGCCGAAAGCAGACCGGACAGCGGGTGGATCAGCACCGTGTCGATCCCGAGCGCGTCCGCCACCAGAGCCGCGTGCTGGCCCCCTGCCCCGCCAAAGCAGTTCAGCGCGTACTTTGTCACGTCATAGCCGCGCGCGACGGAGATCGTCTTGATCGCCTCCGCCATGTTGGAAACCGCGACCGCGATGAAGCCGTCGGCGACCTGCTCCGGGCTGCGGCCGTCGCCGATTTCTTCCGCAAGCGCCGCGAATTTCTCCCGCACGATCGCGGCGTCGAGCGGCTCGTCGCAGCCGGGACCGAAGATCGCCGGGAACAGGTCCGGCTGCAGCTTGCCGACCATGACGTTGGCGTCCGTCACGGTGAGCGGCCCGCCATTGCGGTAGCAGGCTGGACCCGGCGAGGCGCCGGCGGAGTCCGGGCCCACCCGGAAGCGCCCCGAATCGTAATGCAGGATCGAGCCGCCGCCGGCCGCCACCGTGTGGATGCGCATCATCGGCGCGCGCATCCGCACGCCCGCCACCTCGGTCTCGAAGGAGCGCTCGAAGGCCCCGTCGTAATGCGCGACGTCGGTCGAGGTGCCGCCCATGTCGAAGCCGATCACCTTGCCGAAGCCGGCGGCCTCGCCGGTCGCCGCCATGGCGACCACGCCGCCGGCGGGCCCGGAAAGGATCGCGTCCTTGCCCTGGAATAGGCTGGCGGAGGTGAGCCCGCCGGCCGACGTCATGAACATCAGCCGGCCGGCGTCGGCGTCCGTGAGGTTCAGCTCGTCGCGCACCTGCGCGACGTAGCGGGCGAGCACCGGCGTCAGGTAGGCGTCGACCACCGTGGTGTCGCCGCGTCCGACGATCTTGGGGAGCGGCGACACCTCGTGGCTGACCGAGACCTGCGCGAAGCCGCACTCACGGGCGAGCGCGGCCACCGCCTGCTCATGCGCCGGATAGGCGAAGCCGTGCATGAACACGATGGCGAGCGCGCGATAGCCCTCCGCCTGCAGCTCCCCCAGGACGCGCCGGACCTCTGCCGGATCGAGCTCGCGCTCGACCGTCCCGTCCGCCCGCACCCGCTCATCGATCTCGACCACGCGGTCGTAGAGCGCCTCGGGCTTCTCGATCTTCCTGGCGAACAGCTTCGGCCGCGCCTGATAGCCGATGCGCAGCTGGTCCCCGAGCCCGCGGGTGATCAGCAACGCGGTCCGCTCGCCCTTGCGCTCCAGCAGCGCGTTGGTGGCCACCGTGGTGCCCATCTTGACCGCGCCGATCCGGTCGGACGGGACGGGCTCGTCCGGCCGCAACCCCAGCAGTTCGCGGATGCCGGCGACCGCGGCGTCCCGATAGGCGCGCGGGTTCTCCGACAGCAGCTTGCGGACGTGCAGCGCCCCGTTGGGCGCGCAGCCGATCACGTCCGTGAACGTGCCGCCCCGGTCGATCCAGAATTGCCAGCGTTTCGAAGTCATCAGCCTGCCTGCGCGGACCCGCCGGCGTCGGCATAGCGCGTGAGGCCGCGCAGGCAGCCTGATGACTTCGAAACGCTGGCAATTCTGGATC
>NZ_JBJKEX010000468.1:0-1900 GCF_045505405.1 Hansschlegelia beijingensis
ATCCACGTCTACGCGCCGGATCCGGAGCGCGAAGCCGCCCGCCGCACCCATATGCGGCTCGCCGAGCAGCTGGTGTCCGCGCTCGGCGAGCGGCGGGTGCGGCTCGCCTTCCAGCCGGTGTTCCGGGCCGCGACCGGCGAGCATGTCTGGAGCGAGGCGCTGGTGCGGATCGTGACGGAGGACGGCGAGATCATCTCCGGCGGGCCGCTTGCGGGGGCCGCCGAGCAGGTCGGGCTGATCCACATGCTCGACCGCCGCGCGCTCGACCTCGCGGCGGCGCATCTGTCGAGCCTGCCGGAGGCCCGCGTCGCGGTGAACGTCTCGGCCGCGACCACGGCGGACGAAAGCTGGCTCGAGGCGCTGACGTCGTGGCTCGCCATGCGGCCGGACCTGGCCGACCGGCTGATGGTGGAGGTGACCGAGACGGCGGCGATCGCGGATCTCGGCGTGACCTCCGCCTTCGTGACCGAGCTCCACGCCCGCGGCGTGAGGGTCGCGATCGACGACTTCGGGGCCGGACACACCTCGTTCAAGGCGCTGCGGGAGCTCTCCGTCGATCTCGTCAAGATCGACGGCTCCTTCGTGCGCGATCTGGAGACCGACCCCCGCTCGGGCGCCTTCGTGCGGGCGCTGCTGGCGCTCGCGCGCGAGCTCGGCTTCGAGACGGTCGCCGAGCAGATCGAGACCCGGGCGGCCGCGGACATGCTGACCGCGTGGGGCGCGACCTATCTGCAGGGCGAGTTGCTGGCCGCGCCGCAGCTCGCCTGAGCTACTCCGCCGCGTCCCGGCCGGAGCCGGCGCCGAAGCGACGCGCCACATAGTCCTCGACCATCGCCTTGAACTCGGCGACCAGGCCCGGGCCCCGCAGCGTCGCGACCTTCTTGCCGTCCACGAACACCGGCGCGGTCGGGGTCTCTCCGGTGCCGGGCAGCGAGATGCCGATGTCGGCGTGCTTGGACTCGCCCGGGCCGTTCACGATGCAGCCCATGACGGCGACGTTGAGCGTCTCGGCCCCGGGGTAGAGCGTCTTCCACTCCGGCATGCGGGCCACGATGTGGTCCTGGACCTCGCGGGCGAGCTCCTGGAACACCGTCGAGGTCGTCCGCCCGCAGCCCGGGCAGGCCGCGACCAGCGGCACGAAGGTGCGGAAGCCCATGGTCTGCAGGATCTCCTGCGCGACCTTGACCTCGACCGTGCGGTCGCCGCCCGGCTCCGGCGTGAGCGAGACGCGGATCGTGTCGCCGACGCCCTGCTGGAGCAGCACCCCGAGCGCGGCCGAGGACGCGACGATCCCCTTCGAGCCCATGCCGGCCTCGGTGAGGCCGAGATGCAGCGCGTAGTCCGCCCTGCGGGCGAGCTCGGCGTAGACCGCGATCAGGTCCTGCACCGCCGAGACCTTGGCGGACAGGATGATCTTCTCGCGCGGCAGGCCAAGCTCCTCGGCCCGGGCGGCCGACAGCAGCACCGAGCGGATCAGGGCTTCGCGCGTCACCTCGCGCGCGTCCTTGGGGTGCGGGGCGGCGGCGTTCTCGTCCATCAGCCGCGTGAGCAGCTCGCCGTCGAGCGAACCCCAGTTGCCGCCGATCCGCACAGGCTTGTCGTTGCGCGCGGCGATCTCGATGATCTCGGCGAAGTGCCGGTCGCGCTTGGCCCCGAAGCCCACATTGCCGGGGTTGATCCGGTATTTGGCGAGCGCCTCCGCGCAGGCCGGATGCTCGGCGAGCAGGGTGTGGCCGATATAGTGGAAGTCGCCCACCAGCGGCACGTTCACGCCGCGCCGGGCGAGTTCGTCGCGGATGTGCGGCACAGCGGCCGCGGCCTCGGGACGAGTTTCACCACGTCCTGCAGGCCGCCATCGACCGCGGCCTCAAGGTCGACGTCGGGCACGGCAGCCACTTCT
>NZ_JBJKEX010000469.1:0-1891 GCF_045505405.1 Hansschlegelia beijingensis
ATCTCCGCGATGCCGCCGAGCGAGCCCAGCAGCGCGGTCGCCTCATAGGGCAGCACGAAGGTCTTCTGGTTGGGCGAGGTCGCCATGCTCTTGAGCGCCTGAGGCATGCTGACGAGCCTCGTCGTCGCGCTCGGGGCCTGGCGCTGGTTCGTGTTCGGCCTGCTGCTGCTGACGGCGGAGCTGATCATCCCCGGCAGCGTCCTGCTGTGGCTCGGCATCGCGGCCATCCTGGTCGGCTTCCTGGCCTTCCTGTTCGATCCCGGCTGGCAGATCGAGCTGGTGGCCTTCGCGGTGCTGGGGCTCGCGGCGGCGATCGCCTGGTGGCGCATCGGCCGACCGGCCGACGAGACGAGCGACGACCGGCCGATGCTGAACCGCCGGGCCGAGCGCCATATCGGCAGGGTCTTCACGCTCGAGGCGCCAATCGTGGGCGGCGAGGGGCGGGTGAGGATCGACGACACCTCATGGCGGATCTCCGGACCCGACCTGCCGTCCGGCGCGCGGGTAAAGGTGGCCGCCGTCGACGGCGCCACCCTGCTGGTGCTTCCCGAGGCCTAGGGGCGCCTCAGAGGTCGAACCGCACGCCCTGCGCGAGCGGCAGCGCGCGGCCGAAATTGATCGTGTTGGTGGCTCGCCGCATGTAGGCCTTCCAGGCGTCGGAGCCGGACTCGCGGCCGCCGCCGGTCTCCTTCTCGCCGCCGAACGCGCCGCCGATCTCCGCGCCCGACGGGCCGATGTTGACGTTGGCGATGCCGCAGTCGGAGCCGCGGGCGGAGAGGAACAGCTCCGCCTCGCGCAGATCGTTGGTGAAGATCGACGACGACAGCCCCTGGCCGACGGCGTTGTGCAGCCGGATCGCCTCGTCCAGATCCGAGAAGCGCATCACGTAGAGGATCGGCGCGAATGTCTCCTGCAGCGCCGGTCCGGCCTGCTCCGGGAGCTCGACCAGCGCCGGGCGGACATAGAACGCGTCGGGGCTGTCGCTCTCCTCGCGCCGCCCTCCCGTGACGGCGCCGCCGAGCGTCTCGGCGTCGCGTAGCGCCGCCTGCATCGCCTCGAACGCGGCGGCGTCGATCAGCGGCCCGACGAGCGTGCGCTCGTCCAGCGGGCTTCCGACCGAGACGCTGGCGTAGGCCGCCTTCAGGCGCGGAAGAAGGACGTCATAGGCGGCCTCGTGCACGAACAGCCGCCGCAGCGTGGTGCAGCGCTGGCCGGCCGTGCCCATCGCGGCGAACGCCACGGCCCGCACCGTGAGGTCGACATCCGCGGACGGGCAGACGATCGCGCCGTTGTTGCCGCCGAGCTCCAGGATCGCGCGCGCGAAGCGAGCCGCGAGACGCGGCGCGACCGCGCGACCCATCCGGGTCGAGCCGGTGGCGGAGACGAGCGGGACGCCCGGATGATCGACCAGCGCCGCGCCGATCTCGCCGCCGCCGATCAGCACGCTCGACAGGTTTTCGGGCGCCTGCCCGAAGCGGGCGGCGGCGCGTTGGAACAGCGCCTCGCAGGCGAGGGCGGTGAGCGGCGTCTTCTCCGACGGCTTCCAGATCAAAGGGTCGCCGCAGACGAGCGCGAGCGCCGCATTCCAGGCCCACACCGCGACGGGGAAGTTGAACGCCGAGATGATCCCGACCGGCCCAAGCGGATGCCAGTTCTCCATCATGCGGTGATCGGGCCGCTCGCTGGCGATCGTCAGCCCGTGCAGCTGGCGGGACAGGCCGACCGCGAAGTCGCAGATGTCGATCATCTCCTGGACCTCCCCGAGGCCCTCGGAAAGGATCTTGCCGCACTCGATGGTGACGAGCCGGCCGAGCGCGGCCTTGTGGGCGCGCAGCTCCTCGCCGAACAGCCGCACCAGCTCGCCGCGCACCGGCGCGGGCGTGCGCTCTTC
>NZ_JBJKEX010000470.1:0-1871 GCF_045505405.1 Hansschlegelia beijingensis
GGGCTCGTTTTGCAGCCGAACTCTTGCATAGCAGCATATGGGCGTAGGGCCGGCGCCCGCCGCGGCGCGCGGAGCGTCGAGCGCTATCCTGGTCTCGGCCATCTGAGATTTCCGTCGGTGAGAGAAGCGGGGCGGGCAGCGCCCGAAGTAATCCCCCGCCGGCCCTACGCCCATATGCTGCTATGCAAGAGTTCGGCTGCAAAACGAGCCCCTCCCGCCTTTGCCGGTCCCGGGCGCGATGCTAAGGACTGTCGCGATCGTCGCGCCGGCGCTCGCGCCGGCCCCGCCCGCCACCGAGGAAGGCCGTCCCGCCCATGCCGAAGATCAAAGTCGCCAATCCCGTCGTCGAGATCGACGGCGACGAGATGACCCGGATCATCTGGCAGGCGATCAAGGACAAGCTGATCCATCCCTACCTGGATCTGAACCTCGAATATTACGACCTCGGGGTCGAGAACCGGGACGCCACCGATGACCGCGTCACGGTCGAGGCGGCGGAGGCCATCAAGCGGGTCGGCGTCGGCGTGAAATGCGCCACCATCACGCCCGACGAAGCCCGGGTGAAGGAGTTCGGCCTCAAGAAGATGTGGCGGTCGCCGAACGGCACGATCCGCAACATCCTCGGCGGCGTGATCTTCCGGGAGCCGATCATCTGCAAGAACGTGCCGCGGCTGGTGCCGGGCTGGACGCAGCCGATCGTGGTCGGCCGCCACGCCTTCGGCGACCAGTACCGCGCGACCGACTTCCGCTTCCCCGGCAAGGGCAAGCTGACGATCAAGTTCGTCGGCGAGGACGGCCAGACGATCGAGCACGAGGTGTTCGACGCGCCTGGCTCGGGCGTCGCGATGGCGATGTACAACCTCGACGACTCGATCCGCGACTTCGCCCGCGCCTCGCTGAACTACGGCCTCAACCGCGGCTTCCCGGTCTACCTGTCGACCAAGAACACGATCCTCAAGGCCTATGACGGCCGCTTCAAGGACATCTTCCAGGAGATCTACGAGGCCGAGTTCAAGGACCAGTTCGAGGCCAAGAAGATCTGGTACGAGCACCGGCTGATCGACGACATGGTGGCGTCCGCGCTCAAGTGGTCCGGCGGCTATGTGTGGGCCTGCAAGAACTATGACGGCGACGTGCAGTCCGACACCGTGGCGCAGGGTTTCGGGTCGCTCGGGCTGATGACCTCCGTGCTGACCACGCCGGACGGCAAGATCATGGAGGCCGAGGCCGCCCATGGCACCGTCACGCGGCACTACCGCGAGCACCAGAAGGGAAAGGCGACCTCGACCAACTCGATCGCCTCGATCTTCGCCTGGACGCGCGGCCTCGGCCACCGGGCCAAGCTCGACGACAACGCCGAACTGAAGCGGTTCGCCGAGACGCTGGAGAAGGTCTGCGTCGACACGGTCGAAAGCGGCTTCATGACCAAGGATCTCGCGCTGCTGGTCGGCCATGAGCAGGGCTGGCTGACGACGCAAGGGTTCCTCGACAAGGTCGACGAGAACCTGCAGAGGGCGATGGGCTGAGCCAGCCGGCGTGCGGGGCTCCGGCCCCGCACGCTTCGACTGAAACTCGGCGCCACTGAACAAGCATTCATTCCTGTGGCGCGCGCCGCCACGAAATGACCTCAGAGCATTTAGGCGGGGTTCATCGCGGATAGGCTTTCATTGCTCGTGCGCCTCAATGAGTGCGCCAGAGTAAGGAGTGCATGCGATGGATCAGACGACCAAGCAGACCGCCCTCTTCTTCGGATTTCTGGCCGCCGCGATGACGCAGGTGTCCGCTGGTCAGGCCGCGCCCGCGGAGAGCGCGGATCCGTCGGCCGTTCACCGCAGCCTGGCGGCCGGCGACCGGCTCGGGCCCGATGCGTC
>NZ_JBJKEX010000471.1:0-1858 GCF_045505405.1 Hansschlegelia beijingensis
GATCGACGAGGCTCTGCCGCGTCTGATGCCGGCGCCGGGCGGCGCGACCAGCACCGCGTCGCCGCGCTCGAGCGCCGCCATCAGACGCGGCAGAGCCTCGTCGATCGGCAGAGAATCAGCCCCGGACTCAGCCATCGCGGCTTCTAGCTGTTGCTCGCGGCCGCATCGCTCCGCTACAGAGGCGCACGACCGCCAAATGAGGACGTCCATGCGTATCGAAGCCATTCCAATCGGCGCCAACCCTCCGAAGGACGTGAACGTCATCGTCGAGGTGCCGATCGGCGGCGAGCCTATCAAGTATGAGCTCGACAAGGCCGCAGGGACGCTGTTCGTCGACCGCTTCCTCTACACCTCCATGCGCTATCCGGGGAATTACGGCTTCATTCCCCATACGCTCTCCGAAGACGGCGATCCGATCGACGTGCTCGTCGCCAACACGCGCGCGATCGCGCCCGGCGCGGTGATGAGCTGCCGTCCGGTGGGCGTCTTCAAGATGGAGGACGAGAAGGGCCTCGACGAGAAGATCATCGCGGTGCCGTCGGCCCACCTCACGCGGCGCTACGAGCAGATCACCAGCTACGATCAGCTGCCCAGCATCACGCTCGACCAGATCACGCACTTCTTCGAGCACTACAAAGACCTCGAAGGCGACAAGTGGGTGAAGCCGCTGGGCTGGGGCGGCGTCGACGAGGCCGAGCGCATGATCATCGAAGCGATCGAGCGCGCGAAAGCCGCCAAGGCGGACTAAGGCCGGCGGCCGGCCCCCACGGGGGCCAGACGGCCGCCGCTGCGCTTACTTGCCGGTCGCGAAGTAGCTCACCAGCCGGGCGCGGATGCGCTCGGCGATCTGGGTGGCGGCGCGATCCTCGGCGTCCCGCTCGGCGCGGACGTTCGCGAAGCGCTGCAGGCCGGCGAAATAGGTGGCGGTCGCGAGCGCGTTGCCGGTGAACAGCGGATCGATCGACCCGGCGCGGGTCAGCACGTACTGCACCGCCAGCGAGATCGTCCGCGTCTCCTGCACGTCGGTCAGCGGATCGACCACCGCAGACTGGCCGATCTCGTTGATGCTCCTCACCTCGAGCCGGTAGGCGACCGCGCCCGGGCCGGCGCCCCCCCTGAGCATGAAGATGAGCTCGTTGCGCATCTTGCCGCCGACGCGGCCCTCGATGGGCTTGACCTCGACGGTCTTGAGCGCCGCGGCGACGTCGCCTCCGCCACCGTCCTTGGCCAGGACGCCAGGCGTGGACATGTCGCCATAGACGGGGCGGAAGCAGCCGGCGACCAGAAGCGCCAGGCCGAAAGCCAGGCCAAGCCGGACGAAGCGCGGATCAAGCGACGACATTCACGATCCTCTGCGGCACGACGATGACCTTGCGGATCGGCTTGTCGCCGACCGCCTTCAGAACGACATCGAGTTCTCGTACCATTTTTTCGATCGTCGCGGCGTCTGCGTCACGCGGAACCACGATCTCGTCGCGCTTCTTGCCGTTCACCTGCACCGGCAGGGTCACGGAATCGGAGGCGAGCAGCGCGGGATCGGCCTCCGGCCACGCCTCCTCGGCGACGAGCGTCTCATGTCCGAGCGCCGCCCAGCACTCCTCGGCCAGATGCGGCGTGAAGGGCGCGATCATCCGCACCAGGATCTCCGCCGCCTCGCGCAGCGCGAAGCGCATGTCGGCGTCCGGCTCGCGAGTGGCCTGAAGCGCCTGGCCGAGCGCGTTCGCGAGTTCGTTGGCGGCGGCCACGCAGCGGTTGAAATGGAAGCGCTCGATGCTCTCGCCGAGGCGGGCGAGCGCGCCGTGAGCCGTGCGTCGCAGCGCCTCAGCCGGCGCCCCGACCTGCTCCGGTGCGCTCGCGC
>NZ_JBJKEX010000472.1:0-1856 GCF_045505405.1 Hansschlegelia beijingensis
CTGACCGGCGACCTCCTTGGCCTGCCTGACCTGCGAGGAGACGGAGCCGGCTTGATAGATCGGGACCGTCATGCGTCCCATGCCGGCCCGCTCGGGCGCGGCGCCAGCCGGAGATTGATCGGTGAAGAACGACATGCGGCTCTGGTTCGGGGCGGTCCGTTGTGGAAAAAATGGTCGCCCCGGCCGGGCGCTGCAAGCCGCCGGCGTCACGAAGCCGCGAGCAGGCGCAGGAGCCTTCGCGTGGAGCCGTGAGGTATGATAGCGCCACCCCGGCTGAGAGGAAAACGCCGTGTCGCGCATTGATGAAAGCCGGCCGTTCGTCCCGCTCGGGATCGCGATCGTCACCGTCTCGGACACCCGCAGCGCCGCCGAGGACAGGTCCGGCGACGCGCTCGCCGCCCGGATCGAGGAGGCCGGCCACAGGGTTTCGGGCCGCTCCATCGTGCGCGACGACCGCGAGGCGCTGCGCGCTGCGGTCGGCTTCTATGTGGCGGACCCGGCGACCGACGTCGTGCTGACGACCGGCGGGACCGGCTTTACGGGCCGGGACGTGAGCCCCGACGCGCTCGAGCCGATGTTCGAGAAGCGCATGGATGGCTTCTCCAACCTGTTCCACGCCTATTCGAACGGCACGATCGGAACCTCGACCCTGCAGTCGCGCGCGACCGCCGGGGTGGCGGGCAAGACCTTCGTGTTCGTGCTGCCGGGCTCCACCGGCGCCTGCCGGGACGCCTGGGACGGCGTACTCAAGGCCCAGCTCGACTACCGGCACAAGCCCTGCAATTTCGTCGAGATCCTGCCGCGGCTCGACGAGCACCTGAAGCGCGGCAAGCTGCGCGCCGCGCCCTGACGGAGAGAGGCCGGTGGGGTATTCCGCACAGGGCTTCAGATACGCCGCCGACCTCTCGGGCCGGATCAACGGCAAATCGTTCTACTGGCGGGTGCCTGCGGACCTGGCGCGCAAGGAGGAGCTGTTCGCCGCCTTCCGGGGCGAGCTCTGGTTTCCCGAGGACGCGCCGACCGACTGGGACGCGCTGCTCGAGGCGCTGCGCGATTTCAGCTGGATGAGCGACCGCACGATCGTGCTCGTCCACGAGGCGCTTCCGCGGCTGCCCGAGGAGGATCTGCGGCTCTACCTGTCGATCCTGAGAGACGCGGTGCGCTCGTGGAGCGCCGGAGGTCCGCGTCATCTCGAGGTCGTGTTCCCGGAAGCAGCGCGCGAGCGAATCGCACGGCTCCTTCCCGGCTGAAGCTCAGCCCGCGGTTCCGGTCCCGGGGGTCGCAGGACGACCCGGACGCGCCGGCATCGGCTTCTTCTTCGGCATCGGCAGCAGGCCTTCGCGCTGGGCGGCCTTGCGGGCGGCCTTGCGGGCGCGGCGGACGGCTTCGCCCTTCTCGCGGTTCTTCCGCTCGGACGGCTTCTCGTAGGCGCGACGGCGGCGCATCTCGCGGAAGACGCCTTCGCGCTGGAGCTTCCTCTTCAGGGCCCGAAGCGCCTGATCAACGTTGTTTTCTCGAACGACGACTAGCAAAACGTCTCCAATCGTTAGGATTTGAAATCGGAACGACGCCAGACGCCCGACCACGCGGGCGGACGCGGAGGCGCTGACTATTTCACTTGAGCGGCCGCTTATTTAGGCGTTTGAGCCGGAAAAGCAACCTTGACCCGTCCCACGACCTTCCGGACGCCGCGAAAACCGGGCCTCGGCGGCGAGCCGACGCGCGATCAGCCGTAAAGTCTCGCCACCACCCGGGGCGGCACGCGCAGCATCAGCAATCCCGCGCTCAAGGCCGCCCGGGCGCCGCCGCCAGCCCCATGGACGATTTCCGCCTGGTCGGCGGGAAGACCCGGCTCG
>NZ_JBJKEX010000473.1:0-1846 GCF_045505405.1 Hansschlegelia beijingensis
AACGGTCGCAGAACTCGCGGTAGTCCGGCCATTTGCGATCGGTGCGGAAATCCTGCGCGCCGGACTTGATCCGCCGCCCAGCGCAAGCCCCGTCAGCCCGTAGCGTTCGTCCCGCTCCACGATGGCGGCCTCGACCGTCACGCCGTCGAGGAGGCGGTCTCCGGCGCTCGCAAGCCCCGCGGCCGCGATGGTCTCCTCGATCGCGCCCGCGGCGACGATCCTGCCGCCCTCAAGCACGATGAGCCCGCGCGCGAGCCGCCGCGCCTCCTCGAGCGCGTGCGTGACGTAGAGCACCGGCAGCGAGACCTCCTGGATCAGGGCCTCCAGGAACGGCAGGATCTCGGCCTTCCGCTCGGCGTCGAGCGCCGCGAGCGGCTCGTCGAACAGCAGGGCGCGCGGGCCGGAGAGCAGCGCCCGCCCGATCGCCACCCGCTGCCTCTCGCCGCCCGAGAGCGAGCGCGGCCGCCGCGACAGCAGATGCCCGACCCCGAGGGTCTCGACCACCTGGTCGAAGGAGGGGGCGGTGGCGTCGCGCCGCCGTCTGCGGCCGAATAGCAGGTTGGAGCGCACCGACAGATGCGGAAACAGCCGGCTTTCCTGGAACACGACGCCGATCCGCCGCTTGCGGACCGGCAGGTTCACGCCGGCCCCGCTGTCGAACAGGACGGTTCCGTCGAGGTCGATATGGCCATTGTCCGGCTGCCCGAGACCCGCCACGGCGGCCACGAGGGTGGACTTGCCGGCGCCCGAGCGGCCCACGACGGCGGTCACGCCGGCCGGCGCGGCGAATGCGACGTCGAGCGAGAAGGCGCCTGCGCGGCGGCGGATGTCGACGTCCAGCATCAGCGCGCCCCCGCCGTCCGCAAGGTCCCGCTCATCCGGCGATCCGCGAAGCCAGGCGCCGCGCCAGCAGCTCGGAGGCGATGAGGGCGGCGAGCGACAGCGCGATCGCGATCAGCACGAGCTTCCCGGCGGCCGCGTCCCCGCCGGGGGTCTGGGTGAGCGTGTAGATCGCGGCCGGCAGGGTGCGGGTCTCGCCTGGAATGTTCGACACGAAGGTGATGGTCGCGCCGAACTCCCCGAGGGCCTTGGCGAAGGCCAGCACCGCCCCCGCCAGCACTCCCGGGAGCGCGAGCGGCAGGGTGACGGCGAACAACACCCCCGTCCGGCTCGCTCCAAGGGTCGCGGCCGCGTCCTCGAGCCTGCGGTCGACGGCCTCGAGCGACAGCCGGATCGCCCGGACCATCAGCGGGAATCCCATGATGCCGGCCGCGAGCGCCGCGCCCGTCCAGCGGAACGAGAACACCACGCCGCAGCACGCCTCGAGCGCCTCGCCGATCGGGCCGCGGCGACCGAAGCCGATCAGCAGCAGGTAGCCCGTCACGACCGGCGGCAGAACCAGCGGCAGATGCACGAGGCCGTCCAGCAGCGCCTTGCCCGGGAACCGTCCGCGGGCGAGCGCGAGCGCCACCAGCACCGCGAACGGCAGGCTCGCGACCGTGGCGACGCTGGCGACCAGCAGGCTCAGCCGGACGGCGACCAGGTCCTCGGGCGCGAGCCCCAGCGCGGCTGCGAGCGCGTCCAGCGATCAACTCCCCGAGGTGGGCGCGAGCACGGTGAAGCCCGCCGCCTCGAAGATCTTCCGCGCCGGCGCGGAGGCGAGATATTTCAGGAAGGCTGCGGCCTGGAGATTGTCGGAGGTCGCGAGGCGCGCCGCCGGATAGACGATCGGCGGGTGGCTGTCCGCCGGGAAGGTGCCGACGATCCGGACGCTCGGATCGGCCGCTGCGTCCGTCGCGTAGACGACGCCGAGCGGCGCCTCCCCGCGAGCGACCAGCGCCAGCGC
>NZ_JBJKEX010000474.1:0-1834 GCF_045505405.1 Hansschlegelia beijingensis
CCGGACTTCGTAGTCGAAGTTCAGCGTCGTCGCGATCAGACCGCTTCCGTGCGGCCGTATCAGCAGGGTCCGGACCCGGCGAAATAGGAGGCTGCGGGTTCGGGTCGGCGGGCGATCGCCTGCCTGCTCGCCAGCTCTTCCTCGGCCACGGCGTCCGAAAGGCCCCAGAACTTTGCGATCAGCCGGGTCGACGAGACGCCGACGTCCAGCATGTAGGGGCCCTTGCGCTCGCCGAGCCGGGCGTCGAGCGGCGTCCCGTGGCCCATCCCGGCGATGACATGCAGCTCCACGACGTCACGTCCCCCGGAGCGCCATACGCGCCTGAGATGGCCGTTGGAGACCTCCTCGTGGAACTCGCCGTGAGGCGCGCCGTGCACCTCGACCCATTGCTTCACGAGGTTCTCGGCGTTCTTCGGCACGACCGTGGTGTCCGCCGCCCCGTGCCAGATCGATATCCGCGGCCAGGGCCCGGCATGGGGCGAGCCCGCCCGAACGAGATCGCCGAGCTCGCTCGCGGAGCGATCGCCCGGGCGCGACATGGCCTCGAACGCTTCGGGTATGCTCCGCGCCGCGCCGCACGGCAGGCCCGCGATCACCGCGCCGGCGGCGAACACCTCGGGATAGTCGGCGAGCAGGGCGCTCGCCATCGCGCCTCCGGCCGACAGGCCCGTGACGAAGATCCGGCTTTCGTCGATCCCGTGGCGATCGACCATGAGGGCGATCATCTCGCGGATCGAACGGGTCTCGCCCAGCCCCCGCGCCGCGTCGGCGGCCAGGAACCAGTTGAAGCAGCGCTGCGCATTGTTGGCTCGCTGCTGCTCGGGATAAAGCACAGCGAAGCCTTCGCGCTCCGCGAGCCGCGTCCAGCCTGCGTGGGAATCGTAGCCGTGGGCGTCCTGCGTGCAGCCATGCAGCACCACGACCAGCGGCGCGCCGGCCGGAAGATCGCGAGGCGCATAGGCGAGCATGCGCAGCGCGCCCGGATTGGGACCGAACTGCTCGACCTCCTGAAGGCGGCGCTCGCCGGAAGCGGAGCCCGCAGCGCGTTTCGGGCGCGCGGCCGTCCATGCGTCCCATCGGTTCCGCTCACGCGGACCATTCCGGCCGTCCTGATCGCGTTTGGCCAAGGCCGCCTCCTGCTGATGCGTTGCGTCCTGTCGCGCCGCCCTGATGTGGATGCTGCATCGCGCAAAACAATATTGCATCGCAGCAACAGCGACGTGCGGCGGCACCCGCCGCCGGCCATCATTCGGCCTCAGACCCGGGCTTGACGCCGCCACGGCGATCGTGGACCAACACCGCGACTGAAGGAGCTGACCGAATGGCCGACACGCCGCCCGACCGCCTGTCCGTGAATCCCGAGAGCGAGTTCTACGACGAGGCCGCTCTGGCCCGCGGCGTCGGCATCCGGTTCAAGGGCGTCGAGAAGACGAATGTCGAGGAGTATTCGGTCAGCGAAGGCTGGATAAAGGTAGCGGCCGGAACGGCGCGGGACCGCGCCGGCAACCCCATGACGCTCAAGCTCAAGGGCGCGGTCGAGCCCTATTTCAGGGACGACGCCGACAGCGCCGGCGGCTGACCGCCTTCACTCGATCGCCACCACCTCGACGGTCCCGTTCGGGATCGTCGCCTCGTCTCCGACGGCCTTGCCCATCAGGGCCCGCGCGAGCGGGGCGATATAGGAGACCGAGCCCCTGGCGGGATCGGCCTCGTCCTCTCCCACGATCCGAAAAGTCTGCCGGCGGCCGTCCTCCCGCTCGAAGGTGACGCGCGCGCCGAACGTGACGGCGGTGGGCGCGGGCGTGGGCGGAACGAGCTCCGCGGTGGCCCGGCG
>NZ_JBJKEX010000475.1:0-1830 GCF_045505405.1 Hansschlegelia beijingensis
GGCCGCCGCCCAGCGCGCCGGCCTCGCCCCCGAGAAAGTCAGCCCGCACGGCGCGCCGATCGACGAGATGCCGCTCGAGATGTTCATGGGCAAGGCGCTGTGCTTCGATCTGCGCCACATCCCGGACCCCGGACGCTCGCGGGTGAAGCCGTTGAAGCGCGCGGCGTCCGCCTCGCGCTCCATCTTGAACCACACCTCGCCGTCCGGATGATCCGAGTAGCGGATCTGGTCCGGGAACGGCCGCCAGGGCTGGGTCTGCAGCGTCGTGAAGTGGAAGCACTTCGACTGCGACGGGTTGAACTCGTCGTCGCGGGCGTTCCACACGTCCGGCAGCACGCCCCAGAGCTTGAGGTCGGTCGCGGCGTTGCGGAAGCGCTTCTTCTTCATGCCCGGCAGGCCGACCTCTTCGATCGGCCAGTGCTTGGCCATGATCTCGCAGTCGATCAGCATCACCGAGTCTTCGCCCGGATTGATCGCCAGCGCGCCCTTGCCCTGCATGTCGAGGTCGAACATCTCGGCCGGGTCGGCGAGATAGACCTGATCGACGTCGTTGTAGATCGCGCGGCCGGTGCCCCCGGCGAGGCCCGGGATGGCGTAGCGGAAATTGGTGAAGCCGGTCTTCCAGCCGTGGCGGTCGTAGCCCTTGAGATCCTTCATCAGATAGATCTCGTAGACCCGCGACGGGTCGCGGCGCCGCTTGACCGACCAGAAGAAGATCCGCTCGGCGCGCGCCTGCAGCGGCTCGGTGCCGAGGAAGATGCGCACCGGCGGCTTGCCGCTCGGCGTCACGCCCGGCTCCACGTCGAAGCGAACGACCTCGGGCGTCTCGCGGTGTCCCTCCGGACGGGGCCGGTCCTTGCGGAACCAATAGCCCGGCTGGCGGTGGTACCACTTAGTCTCGTAGCGGCTATGCCGCCCTGGATTCTTGGACACGATCGATCGCAATCTAGAACTGTTGAAACGAGACGGCCTGTCAGCGACACGCCTGCGCGAGTTTTACTGCCGCTGCGCCTCGTCAGGCAACTGGCGCCGGCGACGATCCGCCCAGGCGGCGTCGAGAACCGGGCTGAGGATCACCAGTTCGCCCCGGTAGGCGGCGAACTGGTCGAGCAGAAACTCGGCCTCGGCGTCGGCGTCATGAGCGGTGACGAAGGCGTTCGGGGTGCTGGGGTCGCCCGGATAGGCGCCCTGCGGATGGCGGAACAGGTCGATCCCGGCGACCACCAGCTTCTTCGGCTGGAGGGCGACCGCGGTCGCGATCATGGCCGCGCCGTTGCTCGGCCGGAAGGCGCCCCACTCATGGGCGCGCAGCGCCGGCGCCGTCTCGTCGGCGCGGAAGAACACGGCGCCCTTGCGCGACGGCGCCAGCGCCCGCCCCTTGGCGAGGCGGATCTCGGCGTGATCCGTCTGCAGGCCGAGGATCACCGACTGCAGGTTCTCCATGACGTCGCGTCCCCCGGTGAACACGACCTTCGGATCGACGAACCGGCCCCGCTTGCGCCAGCTCTCGTTGACGCGGAACAGCGCGTCGTAGGCGAGGCCGTCGAGGCGGGGATCCTCCGAGGACGGACCGTTGCCGAGGCAGAGAATGGTCTGCGGCGCGCCGAGCCGGGCGCGCAGATCCTCCAGCGTCTCGATGCGCTGGATCCGCCGCGCCAGCAGCCGCCGCCAGAACGGCCGCCGCGACCCTTCGAGCACCAGCGCGGACGGGCTGAGCGGCTCCTTCCGCCGGCGCTTCTTGAAGTCGCGGGCGAGAAAGCGGAGCAGCAGATCGAGCGCCGGCGGGGACAAGGCGCAGGAGCCGGCGCTCGATCGGCGGCTCCTCTTTCT
>NZ_JBJKEX010000476.1:0-1817 GCF_045505405.1 Hansschlegelia beijingensis
CACCCCGCTCGAGATCGTCTCCGAACGCGGAACCTTCCCGGCCTACGTCGTCCGGACCCCGTTCTACGACCCGCACCGCATCAGAACACACCCCCTCGAAGAACGGACCTGAAAACCAGGGCTTCGAACTGCAGACGACAGACGATCAGGATCGATCACGGGCGTCCCGGACGCCGAGGAGAACCAAGATGGCCTCACGCATCGCAGTCATCGGCGCCGGCCCGAGCGGTCTGGCCGCTCTTCGGGCCTTCGAGTCCGCCCGGCGGAAGGGCGCAGAGGTCCCGGAGATCGTCTGCTACGAGAAGCAGTCGAACTGGGGCGGGCTCTGGAACTACACGTGGCGGACCGGCCTCGACGAGTTCGGCGAGCCGGTCCATGGCTCGATGTACCGCTATCTCTGGTCGAACGGCCCGAAGGAGTGTCTGGAGTTTGCTGACTACTCCTTCGAGGAGCATTTCGGCCGGCCGATCCCGTCCTATCCGCCGCGCGCCGTGCTGCACGACTATATCGCCGGCCGTGTCGAGAAGTCGGACGTGCGCAAATACTGCAAGTTCAACCACGCCGTCCGTGACGTGGAGTATGACGACGCGACCGGCAAGTTCACGGTGACGGTGAAGGATCTCGTCGCCAGGAAGCGGTTCTCGGAAGAGTTCGACTACGTCATCGTGGCGAACGGCCACTTCTCGACGCCCAACGTGCCGTATTTCGAGGGCGTCGAGAAGTTCCTCGGGCGGGTGCTGCACGCGCACGACTTCCGCTGCGCGGACGAGTTCGCCGGCAAGCACGTGCTGATGATCGGCTCCAGCTATTCGGCGGAAGATATCGGCACCCAGTGCCACAAATACGGCGCGCGGAAGATCACCTTCAGCTACCGCACCAGGCCGATGGGCTTCGACTGGCCGGAGGGCTTCGAGGAGAAGCCGCTGCTGACCAAGGTCGTCGGCCGCACCTGTCACTTCAAGGACGGCTCATCGGTCGACGACGTCGACGCCATCATCTTCTGCACGGGCTATCTCAACCATTACCCGTTCCTGCCCGACGATCTGCGTCTGGAGACGCGCAACCGGCTGTTCCCGCCGAACCTCTACAAGGGGATCTTCTGGGAGCCGAACCCGAAGCTGATGTATATCGGCGCGCAGGACCAGTACTACACGTTCAACATGTTCGACGCGCAGGCCTGGTACGCCCGCGACGTCGTGCTTGGCCGCATCGCCCTGCCGGACCGCGCCGCGATGCATGAGGACAGCGAGTCCTGGGTGCGCCGCGAGGAGGCGCTGGAGGATCCGTATCAGGCGATCGACTTCCAGACCGACTATGTCCGCGACCTGCTGAGCGCGACCGACTATCCGCCTCTCGACGTCGATCGCGTCGCGGAGCTGTTCAAGGAGTGGGAGCACCACAAGGTCGAGGGCATCCTGACCTATCGTGACCGCTCCTATCCCTCGACCATCACGGGCAACATGGCGCCGGTCCACCACACCGTGTGGATGAAGGCGATGGACGACTCGCTGGAGGCGTTCCTCAACCAGCCGAGCCAGCAAGCGGCCGAGTGATCGGCGGCCTTTCAAGGCTGGCTTCTGCGCCGCAAGGGCGGCGCTTCCGCGCGGGCCGCCGGGGCCCGCGACCGCAGGACGGGACGGCCCCAAAAGCCGCCGCCGCTCAGGGAGAATGGTCATGGACGCTGTGTCCGATCGTGAAACGTGGCGCGCCGCCAGTCTGGTGGCCCGCGGCGGCGAGCCGCTGGTGCTCGACCTCGCGGCCGGAGACCGCTGCCGCGTGGTCGATCCGGAGGGCGGCCAGCCCGGCCTGCTGTTCCA
>NZ_JBJKEX010000047.1:0-15833 GCF_045505405.1 Hansschlegelia beijingensis
AAGTGGCATCGAGAGGATGAGGTTAGTCGACGGATCGCGACGATCCCCGGCGTCGGGCCTATCGGATCAACTATGCTGAGCATGAAGGCTCCGCCCCCGGAGATCTTCAGGTCGGCGCCCGGCCGGCGTCGGGTCGCGAAATGGTCAGCGCGGCCGCGTCGCAGAGTCTCCGCAGCGCCGCTTCCGCCAGCCAGGCCGCGAGCGCATGCGCCTGGGCCTCCGTCTGCGCGTCGAGGTCGGCGCCGACCATGCGCAGCAGCCGGCGGGCGCTCGCCTCAGTCGTCTTCGCTCCGCCGTCCGCGGCCGGATGGAGGTCGGCGCCGTCGGGCAGGTCGCCCGTCAGCCGGAACACGTCCGCCGTGGTGGCGAAGAACTCCGCCATGGGGGAGATCCACCCGCCGCCGAAGGGCATTCGGGCGGCGAGCGCCATGACGGGCGTCCGCGCGATTCCGAGATAGACCAGCTCGTCGGCCGCCATGCGACCGGCGTCGTCCGATCCTCGGGCCAGAACCTCGCCGGACGCGAAGGGAATCAGGTCGCTGGTGGTCGAGCCGATGTCGATCAGCAGTCCGGTCTCACCGCCCACTGCGGCGGCCGCGGCTGTCGCGCGCCAGTTCGCGGACGCGATGGCGCTCCAATGCGCCGCCTCTTCGCCAGCCGGCACGAAGCCCGTCGCGCCGGCATAGAAGACGAGCCGGTCCCGCCCGACCAGTGCGCCGAGCGCGTCGGAGATCGCCGCGACGCCCGTCTGGCGGTCGGGCCAGAGGTCGACGAGTTCGCCGGTCATCGTGACCGCGAAGGACGCGCCGGGCGGGATCTCTCCCTCGATCGATGCGAACGCCCTCTCGAGTTCATCGAGGCCGCGCCAGAGCGGGCAGGGCGCGATGCGCGCGGCCTCCAGCCGCCCCGCAGGCGACAGGCGCGCGAGCTTGAGGTGCGCCCCGCCGACGTCGAGCCCGACAATGGCGCTCACAGCGCGATCTCGACAGGCCGGAGAACTTCGCCGGACAGCGACGCTTCGGCGGAGAGGCCGAGCAGTCCCGCCGGGTTCAGACCGAGGGCCTCGCGAAGCCCGGCATAGGCGGTGGTCACCCGCGGATTGATCTCGATCACGGTGGCGCCCTGCGGGCCCAATACGAGGTCGATCCCGAAGAAGCCTTGCAGGCCCGGGACAGCTCGCCAGACTCTTTGCGCAAGAGCGTCCACCTCCCGGTCGGCCGGAACAGCGCCCACCGTCAGGCCATCGAAACGGAAGACGCCGTCCCGGATCGCGACATGCTGCTCGTTCGCCGCAAGCACCGAGACAGACCCGCCTGCCCCGAGGCAGGTCAGGCTCGCGGCCGCGCCAGGCTGGTGGCGTTGCACGATGTGGCCCGGAGCCAGCGCGCCGGGAGCAGGCCGGTCAGTCCAGAACCGCGTCGACCCGCATCCTGCGCCGTCGTCAGGCTTGCTGACGAACGGACCTGCTTCCCCGGCCGGGAGCGAATCCGGGCGCCAGACCGCCGGCGTCGGAACGCCATGCTCAAGAAGACGCTCCGCCGTCCGGCGCTTGCTCGCGGAGATCTGGATCGCCGCAAGGTCAGGGCCGAGCACCCGCGCGCCGGCGGCGTCGCAGAGCCGCCAGAGCCGCTCCAGAACGCCGTCGGTCTCCGGCGCCACGATGCAGGCGAGATCAGTCGCGCCAGCGAGCGCCGCCCAGGTCGCCCAGCAATCCTGCTCGGCCTCGACGGCGACGCTTTCCGCGCCACGGGGAGGCGGCAGCCGGTCGTCATAGGTCACGACGGCCTCGACGCCGGGCAGATCCGAGAAGTCCCGCGCCAGGGCGTCGCGCATCAACAGGCCCTCGCGCGCCAGCGAAGCGGGGAGGGCGTCCCGCCGCATTCCGCCGCCGGTCACGAATTCGCATATGAAGACGCGCATGACGCCGCAGCCGATCCTTCGCCGAGCCGCTCGCCCGACCGCGAGGGCTTAGCCCAAAAGCCGCGGCGCCTCACCTGCCGAATCATGGGGCCAGCCAATGGACGTCGTTCCGGTCATCGACCTCATGGGCGGCCAGGTGGTGCATGCCCGCCGCGGAGAGCGCGGCGCCTACCAGCCGATCCGTTCGCCGCTCGTGGAGGGCGCCCGGCCGCAGGCCGTCGCCGAGGCGCTGCTCGCGCTCGCTCCGTTCCGCAGGCTCTACGTCGCGGATCTCGACGCTATTCGCGGAACGGGCGGGCACGACGCGGTCATCGCCGAGATCGCCGACGCCCATCCGGAGCTCGAGATATGGGTCGACCGCGGGGAGACCGATCCTGCCGCGCTCGGTCGGCGCGCCCGCGGCGGCCCCGGCGTAAGCGTCATCGGCAGCGAATCGTTCAAGGACGGGCAAGCGCTGAGAAGCGCCTGCAGGGCGTCGGGCGGCGTGCTGTCGCTCGACCACGATGCGAACGGGCCTATCGGACCCGCTGATTCGCATGACGATTCGTCGTTCTGGCCCCACCGGGTCATCGTCATGACCCTGGCCCGTGTCGGAGCGGACGCGGGGCCCGACATCAGCCGGTTGCAGGACGTGATGGGCAGGGCCGGGGACCGCCGCGTCTACGCTGCGGGCGGCGTGCGGGGCGCCGCGGATCTCATGGCGCTCTCTGCGCTGCGGGTGGCGGGCGCTCTGGTCGCGAGCGCCCTGCATGACGGCAGGCTCAGCCCCGAGGCTCTGGCGGAGGCGCTTCGAGGCGAGCCGTGAACAGCGCCGCGACCGTGAGGTCGGCGGTCGTTCCGGGGTTCAGGCCCTTGGCCTTCAGGTGCAGGTCGAACGCGTCGAGCGCCCGCTCCCGGTCGTCGCGGAAGTCGAGGCTCTCGGCGAACGCGGCGGCTTCGCGCCGGAGCGTCTCGGCGACCTCGGCTCCGAACTTCCGCACGACGTGGCTGTCCGGGAAAAGGCTGAGCAGGCCCAGATAGACGTCCTCGACCGCCTCGCGACCGGGACGGCGCGCCTGGTAGGCCGCCGCGGCGGCGAACACGTCCTCGAAGTCGGTGACGTATTGCAGTGCGATCCGGTCGCGGCTCGCCGCGGCCGCCATGGCGTCCCGAAGGGTGATGCTCGGCGGCTCCGCGACGTCATGCGCGTCGGCGCGTCCGAGCCCGCCCGGATTGGCGGCGGCGATCGCCCGGTAGGCGGCTTCCGCGTCCTCCACGGTGAGTCGCTCCAGAACCCGGGCGAGCGCCGGCCTCAGGGGCTCGCCCGGCGCGCGCTCGAACGCAGCATGCGCGAGCGGCGCGCAGAGCAGCACGATGCCCAGATTGGCGTTGCAGCCGACCGCTGCGAGCGAAGCCCTGACCGCGCCTTCGATCCTCTCGCCGACGGTGCGGCCAGCGACAAGGCGCACCGCGGCCACCTCGGCCGCTCGCTCGAAGGTCGCGGCGGTCATGCCGTGACCGTCACGGAAATTGTGGACGTTGCCGGGCTTCAGGGCCGCGAGTTCTGCGCGGCAGGCGTCCCGAAAGGCGGCCGCGACCGCGGCCATGTCCCAGCTTGAATCAGGCGGCATCGGGACGCGCGAGGCGCTGGGACATGTCGCGCGCAAGGGCGGCGGCGACGTCGACGCCAGTCGCCTCCCAGAGCCCTTTCCAGGCCGGCATCGAGTTCACCTCGAGGATCAGGAAGCGGCCGTCCTCGGACTCGATCAGGTCGACGCCGGCATAATCGGCGCCGACCGCCGCGGCGGCCTTCACCGCAAGCGCCGCTGCCTCCCCGTCGGTCGCCGCCGGCTCTCCGGCGGCTCCCTGGAAGATGTTGGTGATCCAGCCTTCCGAGCGTCGGATCATCGCACCGATCGGCCGCCCGTCGAGCACGAACACGCGCCAGTCATGCGCCCCGCCCGCTATTCGCGAACCGCGGCTCGCCACGAACTCCTGGAGATAGTAGACGCCGCCGACGGCGTCCGGCTCCGGCAGGGCGTCGCCCGGCGCGAGCCGGATGAGCCCTTTGCCCTGGGCGCCGAACAGCGGCTTCAGCACGGCGTCGCCCGCCATCCGCTCGAACGCGGCCTGCGCCACGTCGCGCCGTTCGAACACCGCGGTGCGAGGGGTGGGCAGCCCCGCATGCGCGAGCGCGAAGGTCGTCATCGACTTGTCGACGCAGACCTCGATCGCGCGGGCGTCGTTCACGACCTGGACGCCCGCCGCCCGGGCGGCGTGCAGAAAGCCGAGCCGCGTGGTGATCTGTTCCGTGGTGCCCCCGGGAATGAGCCGCACGAAGATCGCGCCCGGCAGCCGCCCTTCCAGTCCCGGGAAGGACAGGCCGGGCGCGCCTGGCGCGCCTGGCGCGACGTCGAAGCCGCACTCGGTCATCGAGAGGATCGTCGGGCGCAGGCCTTCGCGCGCCATGGCGGCGGCGAGGCCCTTGCTGTGCCAGTCGGCCTTCTCCGTGAAGATGACGACGGCGTCTTCGACGATCATTCCCGTGATCTCCGCTCCGGCGATCAGCCGCCGAAGGAACGCTCGATCAGCGACGGTTCGTAGGCGCCGGCGGTGAAGCTCTTGCCGGTCGAAAGCGCCGTCACGGTCACGAGGGCCGGCGAGAACAGGCCGGCGTCACAGGCATAGAAGTCGTAGTTGTAGCCCGCGAACACCTCGCCGAAGGGGCGACCGTGGTCGCGCGAGGTCGAGGACGGCAGCCCGTTCGCGAGTTGCTCCGCCTCATCTTCCGGACCCTCGACGTAGAGGGCGATCTCGCCGCCATAGAGCACGGCGTCGTTGGTGCGGCCCATGGCGGTGAGGAAGTCCGCGCCCGGAGGCGGGACCGGCGCGGTGCCGAAGCCGTCGACGATCCGCTCCAGCGGGAAGTGGATCGTGTGCGCCTTGTGGAGCGCGACCTCGAGCACGCGGCCGACGACCTGAACCGTGCCGGCGAGGCTCGACGTCGGCGTGAGGATCAGGGTGAGCTTGTCCTCGGGCACGCCGCAATCCTTGGCGATCTGCGCGATCAGCGTGTCCGGCGGCCGCTTGTCGACCTCGAGCACCAGGGCTGCGCTGTCCGAGGCGTCCTTGTAGGCGAGCTCCTCGTAAAGCGTCTCCTTGGCCGCGAGCGCGCGGCCCGGGCCCGAGCCGAGGGCGAAGAAGTCGCCCTCGGAAAGGCTCCATCCCGCGTACTGGCTGCCGAGACAGGCGATCACCGGATCAACCGTCGTCACATGGACCGCCTGACCCCAGCGCTGGAAGCGGACGTCAGACTGGAAGGTCGCGCGGCCAAGGCCGCCGAGGCAGATCTCGATGATCCGGCGGCCGGCTTCGAGGCCGCCGCGCACCGCGATTCCCGCGTCGACGATGCGCGCGCCCGTTGCGGTCCGGTCGACGGCGAGACGCAGAGTCTCCGCGTCCTGCACAAGCGCCTCGACGAGCGGGGCGGAGAGTTTTCCGACGCTGGGCTTGGCTGTCATCCGGACACCATGGTGAGTTGGCCGCACGCCCTCGGGATTGCGGCGCGAAGCGATGCGAGAAGCGAGGCGCGCCGCTCAAAGAACAGAGCGCGAGCCGCGGAGGGCGAGCCGCCGGCGGCGATGACGGTGCATAGAGGCGCGCCAGCGGGGACGCTGTCCTCGCATGCGGGCCAGTCCGCCGTCCAGACCGGCCTTCGAAGGGAGGCCACGGAGGTGGGCGCCTCCGCGTAGACGACGCCCGCCGCCTGCGCGGATGGGAAGGCGAAGCTGGCCGTGGGCAGCGCGCCGTCGCAGGCGGCGAGGTGAAGCCCGAGAAGCGCAGGGGAAGGCGCGCGGTCGAAGACGTCGAGCGTGGCGCCCGGCCGCGGGTTGATCTCGAGCAACCAGAAGACGGAATGGGCGTCGGAGACGAGCAGATCAGCGCTCGCGAGGCCGGCGAGTCCTGTAGCCGCGACGATACGGCTCAGCGCGGCGCCGACCTTCCCGGCGAGGGCCGCGTCGAGCGCGACGGGTCCGACGGCCCCGCCGTAGCGGAACGGAGCGGAGGGGGTCGGATCAGCCCATTGTTCGGAGAAGCCGACGACTTGGGCCTGCCGTCCGTCGCTCAGGAAGAGCGCGGAGACCGGGCGGCCGTTCACCTGCTTCTGGAAGTACCGTCCGCGTCCGGGGAGCCCTTGGGCCGCCCTCTTTCGCGGAAAGCCCCCGGCGGGCGAGAAGCGAGGACCTCAGTGGCGCACGGACCCGACCGCATCCTGTTCATCAGACACGCCGAGCACCACAGCCAGCTTGGCCTCACCGAAGACGGCATGCCCGACGACCAAAGCCTCAACGCGCGCGGGTGGCAGAGAGCCGGGGCCCTGATCGCGCGCCTGGCGCAGCCCGTGAACGGCGACGCGCCGCCCGACACGATCTACGCCTCTGCGATCACGGAGGACGGCCAGAGCCGTCGGCCGCAACAGACCGTCGCGCCCCTGCTGGCGTTCCTCCGCGCGCGCGGCCACGTCACCTATTGCGACGCCTACGCCAAGACCGCCGTCGACGAGCTGGCCGAGGACCTGATGACCCGAAAGGGCGTGGTCCTCGTCGCCTGGGAACACTCGATGATCCCGAAGATCGCCCGGCGGCTCGGAGCGGACTCGGCCCCCTCGGACTGGCCGACCGACCGCTACGACATGATCTGGCGCCTCGACCGCGCCGAAGACGGCGGCTGGAGCTTCGAGGAGATCGACCAGGGGCTGCTGGTCGGCGACCGCTGAGGTCCGGCGCATGGCGGCGCGACCGCGACGCGAGGCGCTGCGTCGCGACGCGTTCCTGCGGACGTCGCGGCGCGTCGGGGCCTGAGATTAGAGGGAATCCGGCTACAGAATAGAAGAATTCAAATTCCAGAATAACTTTAATCCTAAAGCTGACGCCGCCAAGGATCGAAGTAGAATAATTCTAACATAATGATTTTAAAGGGCTTTTTCTTCTTTTTGGCTTGCCACGCCTGAGTTTCGCCGCCAAAAGGCCCCAAACAAGCTTGGGGTCCCGACATGATCGTGCGCAGTTCCATCTCGCTTCGGCCGAAGATGTCGAGTGTGGCGTTGACGGCGAGCGCGACGCTCGCGGCGGCGGCGGTTCATCCGATGGCGGCGTTCGCTCAATCGGCCGGACAGGAGTCGACGTCCCTCGACCCCATTCTGGTCGAAGGCGCCGCCGCGACCTACGGCAACGCGAACGCCGCCTCGACCGGCGTCAGCCGGCTGCCCGCCACGGTTCGGGAGATTCCGCGGGCGGTCACGGTCATTTCGCAGGAGCAGCTCGAGCAGCAGGGCGTCACGAGCGTCGAGCAGGCGCTCCGGAACGTGCCGGGCATCACGCTCTCCACCGGCGAGGGCAATGGCGGCACCAATGGCGACCAGTTCCGCATCCGCGGCTTCCAGTCCAAGGGCGACATCTACATCGACGGCCTGCGGGACTTCGGCGCCTATGTCCGTGACAGCTTCGACATTGAAAGCATCGAGGTCATCAAGGGTCCGAACGGCGAGAACTTCGGCGTCGGCACCACCGGCGGCCTGATCAACCAGACCTCCAAGAAGGCGCATCTCGGCGACGCGCTTTCGGTCGAGGGGCAGATCGGCAGCGGCCCGCTCAAGCGCGGCACGGTCGACTACAACAAGCAGATCAACGAGACGACGGCCATCCGCCTCAACGGCATGGTCCATGACCAGGACGTCGCCGACCGCGACCATGTGAAGTCGGACCGGCAGGGTTTCGCGGCCGCCCTCGGCTTCGGCCTCGGCACGGACACGACCTGGTCGATCAACTACATGTACCAGCATAACAACCGGAAGCCGGACTACGGCGTGCCGTTCATCGCCGACGCCAACGGCCGGTGGCGCCCGGCGACGGAGCTCGGACTGAGCCGCTCGACCTCGTATGTGCGCGCCACCGACAAGGACGTCACCAACGCCCATGTGGTCACGTCGCTGTTCTCCAAGGAGGTCAATGACTGGCTGACGATCTCGAGCGACTCGCGCGTCGGCTTCTACGATCGCGACTATTCCTCGACCGCGCCCGGCTGCTCCAACGACGCCAGCAGCGCCACGCCCGGCGTTCAGTACGCCGGCAGCTGCTCGCAGCAGTTCCTGGCGGGCGGCAATCCGCTCATCACCTACGGCGCAGGCGGCGGTCTCAGCTACAAGCAGAGGACCTGGGGTCTTGAGAACACCACGACCGCGAAGGCCGAATTCGAGACCGGCGGTCTGAAGCACAAGGCCCTGGTCGGCGTGAACGTCTACTATCAGGACGACCACCGCGAGCCCGCGAGCTACGGCCAGACCCGCGGCAACCAGACGATCCGCGATCCGTTCTACAGCACGCCGAACGCGGTGCGGACGCGCGTGGTCGGCAATGACCGCGACGCGACGGCCTCGGACGTCGCGCTGTTCGCCAACGACCGGGTCTGGTTCACGGACCAGATCTCCGTCATGGGCGCGCTCCGCTGGGACAACTTCAAGAGCAAGTTCTACAGCTTCACCCCCGCGGCGGCGGACACCACCGCGCCGTTCGAAGACGTCGAGATCAACAGCAAGCAGTCGGACAGCAAGCTCAGCCGGTCGGTCGCGCTGATGTTCGAGCCGCAGTCGAACCAGACCTATTATGTGAGCTACGCCCGCTCCTACACGCCGATCGGCACCAACGTGGCGACGCAGGCCGGCAACGCCACCAGCGAGGTGCCGGGCGGCGCGAGCGGAAACCTGAAGCTCGATCCCGAAAAGGCCGACCTCTACGAGTTCGGCGGCAAGATCGATCTCATGGACGGTCGTCTCGGCCTGTCCGGCTCGGTCTTCCAGATCGATAAGAGCAACGCCTACGACGTCGACCCCACCACGGGCGACGTCATCGGCGGCTTCTCCGACGCCAGCCAGAAGCGGCGCGTGCGCGGCTTCGAACTCGGCGCCACCGGCGAGTTGGCGCCGGGGCTGAACATCCAGTTCGGCTACGCCTATCTGGACAGCAAGATCCGGGGCGAAACTCCCGGCACGGCGGCCGCGTCATCCGTGAAGGGCAATGACGTTCCCTATGTGTCGAAGCACAACGCCGCCCTGTGGGCGACCTACGAGCTGTCGCGTCACTTCGCCGAGAAGATGCCCGGCAAGCTGCTCGTCGGCGGCGGCATCCAGTACGCCAGCGCATACTGGGCCGATCCCGCGAACACCGCCCGCGTTCCGAAGTCCTTCTCGCTCGATGGCCTGATCTCCTACGAGTATGAAGGGGTGCGGGTCGCTCTCAACGGCTACAACCTGAGCAACGAGCTGAACTACACCTCCGCGCAGGGCACGGGCCGCGTCGTGCCGGGCTCCGGCCGGACGGTGCTGCTCTCTCTCGGCTACAAGATGTGACGCGCGGGCGGATCTAGCCGTGCTGGTGCACATCAACGGCGTCCTGACGCCTGACGAGGTCGCGTTCTGCCGCTCGATCCTGGAGAGCTCCTCCTGGATCGACGGCAAGGCGACGGCCGGCGATCAGGCCGCCAAGGCCAAACACAACATGCAGGTTCCGGAGGATTCCCCGGAGGCGCGCCGGCTGGGCGAGCTGATCCTGACGGCGCTCGCCCGCAACCCCACGTTCAACTCCGCCGCGCTGCCGCTGCGCGTGCTGCCGCCGATGTTCAACCGCTATGACGAGGGCATGAGCTTCGGCGCGCATGTCGACGGCGCCATCCGGGCGATCCCCGGCGCCGGCGGCATGCGGATGCGCGCCGACGTCTCGAGCACGCTCTTCCTCACCGATCCGGAGGATTACGAGGGCGGCGAGCTCGTTATCGAGGACAGCTACGGGGCGCACGCCGTCAAGCTGCCCGCCGGCGACATGGTGGTCTATCCGGCCACCAGTCTGCACCGCGTCGAGCCCATCACGCGGGGGAGCCGCTGGTCGTCGTTCTTCTGGACGCAGTCGATGGTCAAGGACGACGGCGAGCGGACGCTGCTCTACGACCTCGACCTCGCGATCATCGAGACGCGGGCCCAGTTGGGCGATCGAAGCCGCGCCACGCTCGGTCTCGTCAACCACTACCATAACCTTCTGCGGCGCTGGGCCGAGCTGTGACGACGGCCGGTCCGGCGATACCCCGCGCGATCGCGCGGGCGCAGCTCGAATGGGCGCAGCTGCACCTCGATGGCGGAGAGGCGAAGCCGCAGGACCCCGGGGCCGCCTTCGCCTGGTATCGCAGCGCGGCCCGGCTGGGCGACGAGCGGGCGATCAACATGCTGGGGCGCGCCTATGAGCGCGGATGGGGCGTCCGGGTCGATCTGAAGGCGGCCATCCGCTGCTACGAGCGCGCCGCGGCGCTCGGCGACGCATGGGCGACGTTCAACCTGGCCGATCTTGCCCTGAGCGGCCGGGGGCGCCCGGCGGACGCCGCGGAAGCCTATGGGCTTTACGAACGTGCGGCCGCGGCGGGAATCGCGAAGGCGTTCAACATGATGGGGGTGCTGCGCGAGAGCGGCGAGGGCCCGCCGCGCGACGCCGCGCTCACCAGAACCCTGTTCCGTCATGCGGCGGAAGGCGGCGATTGCTGGGGCTGCTTCAACTACGCCCGGCGGCTGGTCGACGACGATGGAGACGTCGAGGGCGCCGAGACCTGGCTCCGGCGCGGAATCGAACTCGGCTTTCCGGACTTCTGGCGGGTCGTCGGCGAGGCGCTGGCTGCCCATCCGGCCCCCCGTCTGGCGGAGCTCGGCCGCGCCGCCCTGGGCCGCTTCTCAGATTCCCATCATCCTGTCCGCTGAAGGGCCCGGCCTTGAAGACCCTGATCCACCGCTACGGCACGCCGCTGACGACTGGCCTGTTTCTCGTTTCCACCGTCTCGGGCGTCGCGCTGTTCTTCCGCTGGCAGCCGGCGGCGTTCCACCTGATGCATGAGTGGCTGAGCCTCGCCCTGCTCGTGCCTTTCGGGCTGCATCTGTGGAAGAACTGGAAGCCGATGGTGGGCTACCTGAAGCGCAAGACGCTGATCATTCCGCTGCTCGCCTCCATTCTCGTGGCGGTTCCGTTCGCGGTGAACGGCATGATGAAGTCGCGCGGCGGCAGCCCGGGCTTCCGGGCGATGTCGGTGTTGACGAAGGCGCAGCTCGCGGACCTTGCGCCCATCCTCAAGGCCTCGCCGGAGGACCTCGTCACCCGGCTGCGCGCGGACGGCCACAAGGTCGACACGGCGGAAGCCACCCTGGAGAGCGTCGCGGCGTCGTCGGGCGTGCGCGCCTCCGAGTTGCTCCTCAAGCTGATGCCCCAGCGCCCAGCGACCCCTTGAGGGCGCCCGCAGGGCGGCGGGCCGAAGCCTGCCGCCCTGCGAGCCCTCTGCTCTTGTCGCGTCGAACCCGCTCTGGCGCGACGCTCCGGGATCAGGGGCAGAACCAAGCCGGTCCGACCACGATGCAGCCGCGGGTCCGCCAGTCGCGCGGCCGCGCCCGGTAGCTGCGCCAGCCATGCGGCGCCGAACGGTAGCGGGCGCCCGGCGTGAAATGCGGCTTGCCGCGGCGGTGCTTATATTTGTGGCGCGGGCCGCGATGGTCGTAGCGGCGCATGTCGACCAGCTGGATGGGCGCGATCGCGGGGGTCGAGATGGCCGCGGCCGATGCCGACGCCGGCGACGCGAACGCCCCCGATGAGGGCAGCACCGCCAGAAGGGCGATCGGCAGGAGGCGTTTCAGCATGGTTCTGTCTCGCTTTCTTTCTCCGGTGATTATTGTCACGCACGCGGATCAAAGTCCCTGCGCAAGGGCCGGGCGTGACCTAGGCCGGTGAGGTTCTGGGCCTCGGCGCGGCGCCGTCACGCCATGCTCGCCAGAACGTGACTGCAATCCGGACATATTTAGTAAACTGATTATCAATGATCGTTAGTCAGGCCTCTCCCGCCTCGATGGGCGAAAGGAGGTCGCAGATGAAGAAGCTGTTCCTTGCCACGATCATTGCATCAGCTGTGTTGGCCATATCGCCGGTAAAGGCGGCCGAAAAGAACATCGGGTTCTTCGAAAGCTGGAGCGTTTGGCAATATAACGACGCAGGAGGCAAGGGATGCTTTATCTACGCCAATCCGTCCAAGGCGGAACCTGCGAAGCTTAATCACGGACTGGTGTCCTTTTTCGTCAGAAGTACGGGCAAGTCGCCGGCTGGCACGGAGGCCAGTCTCCAGTTCGGCTACGACCTCAACGAGGATGCTCCTTCGTCGGTGGACGTGGACGGCAAGAAGTTCTCCTTGCAGGCGCACAAGAACGGCGCCTGGCTCGTGGGCGGCGAGCCGCGCGAGCAGGAGCTTCTGAAGGCGATGGAGCGCGGGCGCTCCATGACAGTCTCGACCGCCTCCAAGCGGGGCAACGAAACGCACTATGTGTTTTCGCTGAAGGGCGTCACCCAGGCGATGGGGCTGCTGCGCCGCCGCTGCTCCTGACGGCCCCGCTCGGTCGGTCGGAGGCGGCGCCGTGCGCCGCCTCCGGAGGGCCGCCGCCTGATGATCAGCCGGGCCGGGCGAGCCCCTGAAAGAACCTCCGGTCGCGAGTGCGACGCCTGGGTCCGCAACGGCCTTGGCAGGCGGCGATGTTCCTCTGGCGCTTCTGATACGCCACTGATATATTAGTGGCCGAAGCGATCACCAGCATCGCCATGGGAGGACTTCATGGAACTCGCGCAATCGCCCATGTCCGAGCGCCAGCGGGCTTACCGCGCCAATTACCGGCAGCGCGTCGCCGGCTGGTACAATGGCATTCTGCACATCGCGATCATTTACGTGATCGGGTTCACGGCGCTCTACGTCTACCTGTCGAACGTGGACGCCCCGAGCTGGCTCGAGCTGGCGACCGTCCCGGTCACCTTCCTGTTCTGCAACTTCTTCGAGTGGTGGATCCACCGCTACGTCATGCACCGGCCGTCGAAGAACCCGGTCGCGCGCGCGGTCTACAATCGCCACACGCTGCAGCATCACCAGTTCTTCACCGAGCACGAGATGCGTTTCGCGGATCACCGGGATTATCGCGTCACGTTTTTCCCGCCCTACGCGCTCGCGGCCTTCACGCTGATGTCGATCCCCGGCGCGATCGCCCTCGGCTTCGTGTTCTCGCCGAACGTCGGCTGGCTGTTCATCACGACCACCACGTCGATCTACATGATCTACGAGTTCATGCACTTCTGCTGCCATGTGGAAGACAACTGGTTCGTGCGGAACATGCCGTTCATCAACACCAACCGGCGCCACCACACGGCCCATCATGACCAGTCGATCATGATGGAGCGGAACATGAATCTGACCTTCCCGATCATGGACTGGCTGTTCGGCACGTCCGACCTGAACCGCGGGCTGATCGGCACGCTGCTCAACGGCTACGACACGCGCTTCGTGAAGACCGACATGCGGAAGACCTCCCGCACGCCGGGCGCTTCGCCGGCCGGGACCATGCAGCCGGCGGAGTGACGGGGATGGCCGCGATCGAGCCGAACGTCGCAGCCCTCTGCTGGTTCGCGCTGTTCGCGGCCGTCGCGGGCGTTGGGTTCTACGTGCTGGCGGGCGCCTTTCCGCTAGCGACCCGTGACGACCTCACCGGCAGGGCCGCCGGGGTCGCGCTGGTCGCGCTCAACGCGATCGCCTTCCTGGCGCTCGCCTATGGGTCGCTCGCCTTCGGGCTGGCGGAGCTGCGCTGGACCAGCGTGGTGATCGTGAGCGGCCTCGCCGCGCTGTTCACGCCCGGCGTGTTTCACCTCTGGCCGGAACGCTGGAGGGACGGCGCCGCAGGGCTCGCGATATTGCTTGCGATCACGGTGGCGGCGCTAGGCGCGCTGCAGGCGGTCGGCGGCGTCTTCGTCGCCTGAGCCGTCATCAACGAGAAGAGAAGGGGAGGGACATGCCGTTCAAGATCAAGATGGGGCTCACCATCATCGTCGGCCTCGCCGCGCTGGCGGGCTTCTTCTTCATGGGGCATCTAGGCAAGACGGGGCCGCAGATCGCGCTGCTGTTCCTGGGCCCGTTCACGATGGGCAGCCTCTGGATCTTCCCCGAGGTCATGAAGACCGCGGCCGACAACAAGCCCGCCACCCGCCGCCGGGCGCTTGAGGGACAGACGCGATGACCGTCTATGTCGGGGACCGCACCATCGACGGCATCTTAGTGACGGCTGACGGCCAGCCGCTCGACACCTATGAGGACGTCAAGACGTTCTCGCCGAACGGTTTCGAGTGGAGCTACGAGGGCCCGGAGCCGACGCAGCTCGCGTTCGCGCTGCTGGTCGACCACCTCGGCGACGGCCGCCGCGCGGCTGCGCTAGCCGAGCGCTTCATGCGCGACGTGGTGGCGAACTTCCAGAACGAGTGGGAGATGTCGACCGCCGACATCGACCGGGTGCTCGCAAGCTACGGCGCAGCCGCCGCCTGAGTCGCCCCCGGTCGCCCGGGGCTCCTCCGAGAAGACAACCGATCGCCGCAGCGCGGCGCGAGGCCGACCGATCGCGGTCGGTCCGAGACATCACGCGGCGCGGCGCGCGCCAAACGGGGGACTGCCAGTGAACGACGCTCCTGCGCCCGCTCCGAAGCGCGAAAAGCGCTCCATCGCCGAAATCCGGGACTCCAAGAGGACCGGCGAGAAGATGGTCTATATGTCGGTGCCCGACTACACCTCGGCCAAATGGGCCGAGATGGCGGGCGTCGACGTCGCCGTGGTGGGCGACAGCCTTGCGATGATCGCGCATGGCCACACGAACACCATCCCGGCCACGATGGACATGATGGTCATGCACGCGCAGGCGATCCGCCGCGGGGCGCCGAACACCTTCGTGCTCGGCTGCATGCCCTATCAGAGCTACCACACCGTCGACCGCGCGCTCACCAACGCCACCCGCTTCATGCAGGACGCGCTGACCGACGCGGTGAAGCCGCAGGGCGGCAGGTCCCAGGCGCATATCCTGAAGGCGCTGGTCGACGCCGGCATCCCGACCGCCTCGCATATCGGGCTCACGCCCCACACGATCGCGAACTTCGGCGGCTTCAAGATCCAGGGCAAGACGGCCGACGCCGCCTTCAAGATCCTCCAGGACGCCCTCGCGATCGAGGACGCCGGCTGCTTCATGCTGGAGTTCGAGGCGGTGCCGGCGCGGATCGCGACGCTGATCTCGCAGCAGCTGACCATTCCGACGATCGGGATCGGTGCAGGCGTCGGGACCGACGGACAGATCCTGCTCTGCCATGACCTGCTGGGCGTCTTCACGGACTTCAAGCCGAAGTTCACCAAGCGCTACGCCAAGCTCACCGAGGTCGCGGTCGCGGGCATCCGCGAGTATGTGCGCGAGGTCAAGGAGGGCGCGTTCCCGGACGACGACCACTCCTATTCGGTGAAGGACGAGGAATACGAGAAGTTCGCCGCGATGGTGGAGAAGCGCCGGCAGATCTGAGCCCCCGGGTTCCGGTCAGGCCCGCCTTCGCGGGCGCCCACGACATCCTTCGACGCGCGCTAGGGGCGTGCCCGGCCTTTGCCCGGGCATGCCGAAGCGAGGGGCCGTCAGACGTCCAGCGTCTTCCTCGCAAAGCTCTCGATGTAGTCCATCAGCCGGTCGGAGGCTGCGGCGGCGGCCGCGCCGTCGCGCGCGGCGATCGCTTCCGCGACCTCGGCGTGCAGCCGCGCGGACTGCGAAAGGTCGCCGACCTCGCGATAGTGCTGGTACCAGAAGCGGCGCGACAGGGCGGTCATGTTCGCCATCGCGCGGCTGGCGAACTCGTTGCGCGCGGACGTAGCCACAAGCTGATTGAAGTCGCGGTCGAGCCGCATGAAGGTCAGGTCGTCGGACGCGTCGGCCGCGGCCCGCATGTCCCGGGCAAGCTCGGCGAACCGCTCGCGCTCGGCAGGGTCCGTCGTCGTAGCTCAGCGCAATGTCCGTCCGCAGCGGCGGCGCT